>JAJYAR010000502.1 GCA_021779435.1 bacterium | reverse complement strand
AAAGATGCAGGACGTGCCCGCAAAACTCGTCGTCTTCCCCGACGAAGGCCACTGGGTCCTGAAACCGCGCAACTCCGAACTCTGGTATCGCACCGTGCTCGACTGGATCGGCGAGTGGACCCAAAAATCCCCACCCCCGCCCGCCCGCTAGCGCACAGTGCCGCGCGGCGCCGTTCCGCGCGATCCGTAACCGCGACCGCAAGGGAACGGTGCCGCCCGCACAATTCAAGGGAGTAGCGCTATGCTTGGATCGTGCTGAACGCCCGCAACGTCGTCGAAATTCTGATCTGCGTCGCTGGGGTCACGGCTCTCTTTGCCCTGCACCGTCAGATCGCCGAAGCAATCGAGACGTTTCGAAACAACTTCCCGCGCGGCGGCCCACCAACCCCCATGCACCCATCGGTTGCGGGGGATGACGCTCACCTTCGGCCCGGCTCGCGCAAGCGCACCGCGGCCTGACCGCGCTTCAGTGCCCCAGCGCCACCAGCACGCGCTCGGTAATCTCCTCGATCAACGCCGCCAGTGACGCGTCGAGCGCCAGCGTAATCGCCGCCTTCACCCGCTCCGGGTCCGGGGGAATCCGCTTCGGCGCCTCCACCGGTTCGGCCGACGCGCTCGTCCGCATCCCGTCCACCGCCTCGCCAAACAACCCCCGCGACAACTGCGCCTCGTCCGCCAGCGGCTGAATCGCCTGCAACACCGCGGATGCCTCAAACGGCTTCTTCAGAATCGCGTCGCACCCCGACCGCCGCGCGTCGTCTTCGTCGAACGGCTCGAGCAATCCGGCTGTCAGCACCACCCGCGCATGACGGTAGCGCGTGTCCGTCTTCACCTTCCGGCACAACTCGAACCCCGACACGCCCGGCAGGAACACATCCGCCACCACCACGTCCGGATCGACGTCGTCCAGACGCAGCATCGCCGTCTGCCCGTCCGTAACGCTAACCACCTCGAAGCCCTCCTCGCGCAGGATGCGTTCCCCCATCCTCTGTGCGTGCGGGCTGTCGTCGGCCAGCAGTATCCGCGCCATTCTTATTTCTGCGCTTGCGAGGAACCCGATCCCTGCTCGTTTGAGTTCGTCGCCGTCGCGGGAGCGGCTTGCTGCGTGTCCGCGTTCTTCTGCTTCTTCGACTTCTTCTTTTTCTTCATCGCCGGCATCTGATGATTCATCGGCAGCGGTTCATTGCTCGCTGCCGCCTGGCTCGCCCCCTCCGCCGGCGTCTTCGCCACCTGCGGCGCTTCTCCGGCCTGTGCCGTATTGCCGCCCGATGCCGCCTGTGCGTTTGTCCCGGCCTGTTGCCCGCCCAACCGTGCATCCGGCTTCGTATCGAGCGCCGAGTTCGCCCCTACCTGCGATACCGTAACGTCGCCGTTGAATCCGCCCGTACCCGCGGCGCCCGCCGGCATCGGCACGCTAACCGGCACCGTCGGCTGCACCGTCGACATCGAAGGCGTCCCGTTCTGCGCCGCGTGCGTGAAATCCGGACCGCCCGCCATGAACCCGAATGTCTTCCGCATCAACCCCAAGCGCACCGGATGCTCCTGGTCGAATTTCATCCGAGCCAGCGCCGCCGGGTCCGCCTGCGGAACCGGCAACTCCATCGCCTCCAATTTCGACTTCGCGTCCGCGGCATAAGAACTCAACGGATATTCGCGCACAATTCGGCCATAAGCGTCGCCCGCCTTCGTCCGGAACCGGTTCCCCATCCGGGAATACGCATCCCCCAGCAGCCAGAGCGCTTCGTCCGACTTGCTGTACAGCGGATACTGATCCACCAGCCGCGAAAACCGGTTCGCCGCCGCCGGATTGCTCCCCTTCTTGTAATAGAAAAATCCCGTCCGGAATTCGCCCTCCGCGATTCCTTCCTGAATATTCCGCAGCCGCTGCGCCGCTTCTTTCGCATACCGGCTGTTGGGGAACTGCACCAGCAACTGCCGGCACTCGTCCTCGGCCCGCAGCGCCTGCTGCGCGTCCCGGTCCGGCTTCTCCATCTGGTTGTAATGGATCATGCACACCCGGTTCTGCGCTTCCGCCGACTCTTCCATCGTCGGGTAGAACAAGATGAAGTCCTTGTACTCGGCCTCGGCCTGCGCGTATCCATGCGCGCCGCCCTCGCGGTACCAGCTATCGGCGATCGCCAACTTCGACTTCGCCAGATACTCGCTCTGATCGTAGGTGTTGATCAGCGTGTTCAGCGTGATCCGCGCCACTTCGTAGCGGCCGTGCTCGATGTCGTCGATCGCCTTGTCGAACAGCACCTTGTCCGGCTGCTTGCTGTCGTTGGCGATCGGATGCTCGTACTTCTTATGCCGCCAACACGAAGACGCCGGCAGCCCCACCGCCAGGACCGCGATCAATTGCACTCGTTGTTTTCGGGAAAAGACCATGACTCCACTTCTCTACACTTTGAACTCGCTCATCACCGGCTGACTCACTATCCCGGCAAGCGGCGAAGCGCTCTCCGGCACTCTCGCCATTTAACCAGATTCCACCCCTCAGACGCGAACGCTCACGCCCTCCATCGCAATCCGCTTCAACTCCGCATACGCCGCTCCGGGGTCCTCGCTGTGAAAGATCGACGACCCTGCTACCAGCCAGTCACAGCCGGCCTGCACGATCTCGGCCGCGTTTTCCTTTCCCACGCCGCCATCGATCTCAATGCGGAAG
>JAJYAR010000501.1 GCA_021779435.1 bacterium | reverse complement strand
GGTCGAGGTGGCGCAGCATCGGGGTGAAGTAAATCCCGGTGGAATCCACCAGCGGCTTGTCCGGCAGATCGAAGTTCGAGCGGATGGTCAGCAGTTTCCCGCAGACCGAGCCGACCTTTGGGTCCAGTTGCCCCGCCTCCATCAGCGACTCGATAAAACCCGGCAGCAGCAGCACGTCCGGATTCAGAGTCAGCACCCACCCTCCCGTGCCGAGGGCGATCGCCTGATTCTGGGCCGCCGCAAACCCCAGGTTCTCGTTGTTGTACACGATGTGGCAGCGGTCCTCGAACTGCTCGAGTATGTCGACGGTTCCGTCTGTCGACGCGTTGTCGATGACCAGAATTTCCTTATTCGCGTACTTCTGAGCCAGTACCGACTCAAGGCATCGCTTGATAAAGCGGCCGCTGTTGTACGTCACGATGGTGACGGAAACCCGATCGTTATAAGACATGCAGGCGCGTATCGTTTCCTAGTTTCCGCTGCTCCACTTCGTCCAGCATTCCCACCTCGCTTCCGCCGCCTCCCTTCCAGAGAGTAAGATAAGCCAGCCGAATCACTTCGCTATAAAGCGGAATCGGCTTGAGATTTGCCCTCCGGCATGTAGATAGGATCATCCGAACCATGGCGCCGGCTACGAGGCCTGCCGCCAAACGCCTTCGTCCGGATGGCCGGAAGTGCTTGGACGCGTACCTCATAAGACTAACATACCAGCGCACTTCCCGTGCTTCCCAATCGAGCGCCCGGAAACTGTGTCCGCCGAGGTGCCGCGCGGCCGCCCCCGGCGCATAAACAACCCTGGCTCCCGCCTGCCTCGCCCGCAGGCAGAAATCCACGTCTTCAAACCAAGCCGGATAAAACGCTTCGTCGAAGCCGCCGAGCTTTCCCCACAGCGCGCGCCGGAATACGAGGAACGCTCCAGCCGGTTGATCTACCTCCCCGCCGTGGCTCGGGCCGCGGTCGAGGTAGCGATACGCCCGGTTCACCGGGTTCCAGGGAAACGCGCGGTTCCAGCCCATCGCCTCGAAGGCCAGCGTGGCCGGGGTGGGAAATCGCCGCGCGGCAAATCCCCACTGCGCGGAATCGTCGGCGTTCTTCAGTTGTCCGCCCGCGATATCGGCGCCGGCTTCGCGGCAGGCGCGCGCCAGCGCCCATGCGTCTCCGACGATCTCGACGTCCGGGTTCACCAGCATCACGTACTCTTCGGAGCGCCCGGCCACCGCCTGGTTCACCGCCGCCGCGAACCCGCGATTTTCCTGGTTCGCGATCGCCTCGACGCCCGCGAACCCGCGCGCGATCTCCCCCGCACCGTCCCCGCTGCCGTTATCCACGACCACCACGGGCATGCCGTCCAGCGAGCGCAGACAATTCTCGAGCACCTCCGCCGAGCGGTAACAGACCACCACCGCGACAACGCTCAAGTCAGCGCGCAGTACAGCCTCCAATACCAGCCAAACCCACCCTCGCGAGCCAAGCCCCGAATCTCAGCCTCGCTTTCCGCAAGAATTCCCTCCAAATCCGAGAGACCCGCCTCACGCCACGACCGGAACCGCCGCATCCCTTCCCACTTGCCCCTAAGATACGCCAAACCGGTCCTATGCCGCAGAGCGAGCATCCCCCACAGCGCCTGTCCCGCAAGCACAGCCCAGGCGTTTCGCATTAGACATTTCGACGAAAAATGTTTCGCGACCAGCAGCACCTGGTTTCGGGCTATCAGCCGCACCATCGCCGGGCTCCATGCGCCGAAGGTCGCGCTTCCGCGGTGCCAGGCCACCGCCTCCGGCACATAAACGCCCTCCAGCCCGGCCAACGCGCACCGCAGCCCGAAGTCCACATCCTCTAAATAGGATTCGAACCGCTCATCCAGCATGCCCACGCGCTCGAACGCCGCCCTCCGCACCAGTGCCGCCGTCAGCGGCGCCATCCGGATCTTCCGCCGCTCGCTCCATCGTGGACCGTCGTCGTCCCCCCAGCCGCAGCGGCACGCGCATCCGCTCCGTGCGACAGCATCCCAAGCTCCGTCAATCCGAGCCGGCGCGCCCTCGCTCAGGATTTTTCCCGTCGCGAACCATGCGTCGCCCGTCCCGGCCAGCAGCCGCTCCAGCCAGTCCTCCCGCGGCTCGACATCGTTGTTCACGATGCCGATCCAGGCGCACGCCGACTCGCCCACACCGCGGTTCACCGCCCGCGCGAAGCCGGCGTTCGTGCCCATTTCGATCACCCTTGCCCCAAGCGCCCGCGCCGCCTCCGCGCTGCCGTCCGTGCTGCCGTTGTCCACCACCACAACTTCCTCCGGCCGCCGCGTCTGCGCCGCCAGCTTCTCCAGCAGACGCACGAGCAGCGCCAGCCGGTTCCAGTTCGGAATCACGATCGAGACGCTTCCCTTATCCACGGGCGAACCGCTTCTTCACCAGGAACCACAAGTTGTAAAACCCGTCGCGCCACGGGTTCAGTTTGATCTCCCCCAGCCGTGACGAGTACAAAATGGAAATCTCGGCAAACCGGATCGCCCGGTTCCGCAGCGCTTCGATCTTTATCTCTTCCGAGAACGCCATCCCGTCGGAGATGAGCCGCATGTCTTTCAGAATCGACCGCTTGAACACCCACATCCCGGACTGCGAATCCCGCACCCAACGGAAGTACAGCAGCGACATCGCCAGCGACAACACCCAG
>JAJYAR010000500.1 GCA_021779435.1 bacterium | reverse complement strand
GAAGTACGGCTTGACGCCGGCGATGACGCCGGGGGCGGGCACGATTCCGGACTGCTGGAACCGCACGGAGAATCACGACCGGCTGGTGAAGGAGATGCAGGAAAACATCGACCGCGCGGCGGCGGCGAAGGTTCCGAACGTGATTACGTTTTCGGGCAACCGGCGGGGGATGGCGGACGATGTGGGGTTGGAAAACTGCGTGACGGGCCTGAACCGCGTGAAAAAGTACGCCGAGGACAAAGGCGTGACGATCTGCGTGGAGCTGCTGAACAGCAAGGTCAACCACAAGGACTACATGTGCGACCACACGGCGTGGGGCGTTGAGTTGGTCAAGCGCGTGGACTCGCCGAAGGTGCGGCTGCTCTACGACATCTATCACATGCAGATCATGGAAGGCGACATCATCAGCACGATCCGCCAGAACATTCAGTACATCGCGCACTTCCACACGGGCGGTGTGCCGGGGCGGCACGAACTCGACGACACGCAGGAACTGTTGTGGCATGCCATTGCGAACGCGATTGCGGATCTGAACTTCCAGGGTTTCATCGCTCACGAGTTCATCCCGATCCACGATCCGATGACCTCGCTGCGCCAGGCCTACGAGGAGTGCGTCGTTTAGCGGCCGGCGAGCATCCAAGTCAGTTCACGATGCAACGCAAACAACTCGGAAACAGCGATATGCGGATCACTCCGCTCGGGGTGGGCGCCTGGGCGATGGGTGGGGGCGGATGGAAGTTTGCCTGGGGTCCGCAGGACGATAGCGATTCCATCGCGGCGATTCGGGCCGCGCTCGATGCGGGGATTAACTGGATCGACACCGCGGCGATTTATGGCCTGGGCCACTCGGAAGAAGTTGTGGCCGAGGCCATCGAAGGCGTGGCGCCGAAGCCGTATATCTTCACCAAGTGCGAGCGGATCTGGAACGAGGCCGGGGACATTCTGCCGTGCCTGAAGCGGGATTCGATCCGGCGCGAGGCGGAGGCGAGCCTGCGGCGGCTGAAGGTGGACGTGATCGACCTTTATCAGATGCACTGGCCGGAGCCGGAGGCCGACATCGAAGAGGGCTGGACGGCGATGGCGGAGTTGCAGGCCGAGGGCAAGGTGCGCTGGATCGGCGTATCGAACTTCAACGTGGCGCAGATGGAGCGCGCGGCGCGGATCGCTCCGATCACCTCGCTGCAACCGCCGTACTCGATGCTTGCGCCGGACATTGAGACGTCGATTCTGCCGTATACGGGGAAGAACAACATCGGGGTGACCGTCTATTCGCCGATGAAGTCGGGGCTGCTTACGGGCGCGATGACGCGGGAGCGGATCGCGGCGATGCCGGCGGACGATTTCCGGCAACGGACGGCGCATTTCCGCGAGCCCTTGTTGACGCGGAACCTCGCCCTGGTGGAACTGCTGCGCGGGATCGGAGCGCGTCATGGGCGGACGCCCGGCGAGGTGGCGATTGCGTGGACCTTGCGGCGGGAGGAAGTGACCGCGGCGATCACCGGTTTGCGGGCGGCCAAGCAACTCGACGGCGTCATCGGAGCGGCGGAGTTCCGTCTTTCGGCGGGCGAGATCGATGAGATAGGCCGGTTTCTCGCGCAACCGGTCTGAACGGCGCCTCAGGTGGGATAATCAGGGGATTGCACCCGACTAGCGTTAAGTATGGGCTTGGCTCCGGAAGCGGGTTCCGGCGGTGGAGTTCGTAGCCATGCCGAGCCAGCCGAACAATCCTGCGACTATCACCCTCCCGCCGGACGACGGGAATTCGCGGCCGTCCGGCAGCGAGGAGTTGTCCGGCCGGACGATTCTCCACTACCGGATCGGCCACATACTGGGCAGCGGCGGCATGGGCGTGGTGTACCAGGCGGAAGACCTGAAACTGCGGCGCACGGTTGCGTTGAAATTCCTGTCGGATCGACTGGCGTCTTCGGCGAGGCATCGCGCCTTGTTCCTTCGCGAGGCCGTGATCGCCTCGTCGCTGAACCATCCCAACATCGCCACGATTCACGCGGTGGAGGAGGAAGCGGGTCTTCAGTTTCTGGCGATGGAGTATTTGCCCGGCGCCACGCTGCGCGCCCGGCTGGCGGAGGAACTTAAGGAGAAGGCGTTTCCTCCCCGCGCCTGGGCGCATGAGTGGGGGGTACAGATCGCGCGCGGCCTTGCGCACGCGCACGAGCACGGCGTGACGCATCGCGACGTGAAGCCATCGAACGTGATGTTGTCCGGCGAAGGGGTTCCCAAGCTCACCGACTTCGGCCTGGCAAAGGTGTCCGACGACTCGGCGCCCAGCGGCGACGTCAGCGCCAGTGGATTCGGCCGGCTCATCGGCACCGTGCCGTACATGTCTCCGGAGCAGGCGTTGGGCATGGAAATCGACGCGCGGTCGGATCTGTACTCGCTCGGCGTCATGCTGTTCGAGTTGGCTACCGGCCAGCTTCCGTATGATACCGGCGGCGCGCCGGTGAAGATCTGGGACGTGGTGCAGGCGCCGATCCGGCATGCGCGCGAAGTCCAGCGCGACGCGCCGGAATTTCTCGACCGATTGCTCGAACGGCTGCTGGTGCGCGACCGGGCCGAGCGAAAGATCACGGCGCGCGAAGTAGTGGAGGTCCTCGAGCTTGCCGAACGCGGCGTCTCCGTGCCAATACCCGCGGCGACGCATCCGGAAGAGCCC
>JAJYAR010000045.1 GCA_021779435.1 bacterium | reverse complement strand
GAGGCTGAACGGCCTCGGAACCAGCCGGAGAGGGATAGGCCATCACCGCGACGTCGCGGTAGAATCCGAGTCTTGTCGGCGGCTTCGGCAGCGTCCCGGAAAACCTCCGACCGCCCTCGATCAGGAGTTCGCTGGAAACCAGTCGCTGCTGGCCAAGCTCGGGCGTTATCCACGGGCCGCCGGCGACATACCCGGGGCCGACATTCAGTTCCAGGGACAAGCCGAGCCGCGCACATTCGGCTGCGGCAAAGCGGACACGCGCCAGAAACTCGGGTGAGAGGCTCTTGAGCGCATCAGGCGCGTCGCTGAACACCTGCTCGTAGAGCACAACACCGCCGTAGCCCACGCGTTTCAGCGCCTCGAGGTCCTGCGTGATGCCATGCTCCGTGGTGACCGACTCTCCCCAGAACCACCAGATGGTTGGCTTGGCGGCGGCGGGCGGAGTCCTGAATGACTCCGGGTCTATCGCCGTGACGGACTCGGCTCCAAGGGTGCGCGTTTCCTGCGCGGAGGCGGCAGACAGTGCCGCCCCGAGAGCGAGGCCGATGGCAAATCCTCCGGAAAAGATGGGGAAACGGGGATGCTTCATGGTCCGACTCGACGAAGGACGAAGCGCGGCCGGAATTTCTCAAGAGCGAGCCATGTAGACAGTCTACACTGGACGGCGAAAACGCGCGGGCATAGGGTAACGCATGGCCACGTCCCGTCCCACGGTGCGCAGCATTGCCGCCGCGTTAAGGCTTTCGCGCGCAACAGTCTCCAACGCGCTGCGTGGGTATGCCGGGGTGAACGCGAAGACGCGGCAGCGCGTTCAGGAGGCCGCGGCGAAAGCGGGTTATGTCACCCACCCGTTTGCCGCGCAGGTGATGTCGCAGATCCGCCGGAGCGCCGCGAACAAGGAGATGGGAACGCTGGCTGTCCTGGAAATGCATGAACCTCACCGTCCTTTCGGCGCGGACCGTTTTCACGCCGAACTGCTCGCGGGAGTGAAGGAGCGCGCCGCCACCTTGGGCTTCGCCGCGAAGCACTGGCTCTTCGGTGCCGGCAGCGACATGTCACTCCAAAGGCTGAACCAGATCCTGCAATGCCGTGGCGTGCGGGGCCTGGTGCTGCTGCCCACGTGGAGCGAACCCGACTTTCGAGACCTCGACTGGCCCCGCTTCACCGGAGTCTATGTCGATTATCATATCGGGCTTCCCGCGGTTCACACCGTATGCTGCGACCACGGCCTCACCGTTTACAACGCCTTGGAAAAGGCACGAGAACGCGGCTACAGGAAACCCGGCATCGCCATTGCTCACCGCACAAATGCCCGGCTGCACGGGCGCTGGGTCGGTAGCTATCTGGCATATCTGAACGAGCACCCGGAGCTGACACCGGTTCCCGCGTTGGTGGCCGACGAAGCCGACGAGTTGCGTCCCGTGAACTTTCTTCCGTGGTTCAAGAAACACCGTCCGGATGTGGTATTGACCCACTGGCTTGGCGCACTGGACCAGATGAAGTCGGCAGGCGCCGACGTGCCGCGAAACCACGGCTACATCTGTCTCAACCTGCAAGTCGCCCCCGCGAATTTCAGCGGGTTCTCGCTGCAACCGAAAAAACTTGGCGAACGGGCCGCGGAGTTGGTGATCGCTCAATTGAGCCATGGAGACGCGGGACCACCTCTGATTCCCTCCACCACGATGTTGCCGCCGCAATGGAGAGAGGGAGCCACGATCAGGGCGCCGAGAGAGTAGCGGCTGGGATGGACGCGGCGGAAAGGCGACGCGGATTCCGAAGCGCGACCGCAAGTCATGTCATGGCAGCGCGAACACCCGAGCTCGCGCCGTGCAGCCGGCCTCGCCAGCGGTGGTGGGCGGTCGCGTCACGCGTTCACCGGCTCCCTTCCTCAATGATCGCCAGATCCCAGGCGGGAACGCTGATCCGCGCCGCGAGGGGTTGGAGATCGGGGATGACATGGCGGATGGGGATCCCTCTGACGCGGGGGACGTGTTCAGACCGGCAGACAACCGGGGATTGCCTCCGGTGTGGCGCCCGCGCTTCAGGCACAACCACCAAACTCCGCCGCGCAAGCCGCGTCTTCCTCGGCTGCACCTATTAAACGTTCAAGCAACACGCGAGTCAGTCAGTTGACGTCGGCCACGGGATATCCCCGTCCAGCTCATTGCGAGCAATCGTCATAGGTGCGACGCTGCGCGATGAAATCCGATGTTCTCGTTCTCGATCCACTCACGCTGGCCGCTCGCCATGACGAGGCTGCATGCTCGTTCGCCGGGCTGGAAACGACCGATCGCGCGGCGCGCGAAGATATTCTCCACCGGGCGTATTCGATCTGGGAAAGCGAGGGACATCCGACCGACCGCAAGTTGGCCAACTGGTTGGACGCGGAGGCAGCCTATCGCCGCCAGCGATGACCCTCCGCGCCGATCAGGCCTTGGGCAGTTCCAGCCAGAAGCGGCTCCCCTGATTGGGAGCAGACTCGACCCCCACGCGTCCGCCCATCCTCTCGACCGCCTTGCGAACAATGGCGAGACCGATGCCGGAGCCCTCGAAGCGTGTCGCCGGGTGCAGCCGCTGAAACATTTCGAATAGGCGATGCTGAGCCTCCAGGGGTATGCCGATGCCCTGGTCCTCGACCCAGATTCGCACGACGAGCGCCCCCCCTCGCTCAATTCCTCGGTCCGCACATGCACCTTGGGGACCGCTCCCGGTTCCACGAACTTCACCGCGTTGCTCAGGAGATTGGTGAGACATTGACTGAGGAGCGCTTCGTGCGCCACAACCGACTGGAGAGGGCTGTCGATCGTGATGATCGCGCGCGGCGGAGAGAGCTCCGGCCGCTCCTGCACCAGGGAATGCACCAACGCGTCAACATTCACGTGCGAGGGCGTCACGGGCCGCCTGATGACGTTGGTGAGGGCGAGCACATCCTGGATGAGACTGTCCATGCGCGCTGCCGCGACGACGACGCGATCCAGCAGGTTGGCCGCGGCGGGGCTCACCTGATCGCGTGGCATTTCGAGCACGAGTTCGGTGAAGCCTCGAATCGCGCGGACCGGCGCGCGCAGGTCGTGGGCAAGACTGTAGGCGAAGGCCTCGAGTTCACCGACGGAAGCCTGAAGCTCGGCCGTTCGCTCCGCGACCGTGAATTCCAGCCGGTCTGCGTTTGCCAACAAGTCCGCGTGCGCTTTCTGCAGGTCCGCCTCGACGCGCCGCCGTTCGGCGATTTCGGCCTGCAAGCGGATATTGGCGTTCTCGGCTGCCTCCCGACGTTCTTGCTGACGCAAACCGCCGAGCAGCAGTTGCTCGTTCAGATCGGTCACGTTCTGCCGGAACTGCGTGGCTTTGGTCAGCTGAATGACCACGCGTTCGGGTTGCTGTTTGTCATCGAGAGCCGGCCACATCGCATACAGCCAGTAGGCCGGCGTGGGATCTTGCTCAATATGGGTCTCGCCCTTGCCGGTTTCATAGACGCGGTTGAGCAGCTCGACGCATTTCTGGCCGCCGCAAACGATCCTCTCGAAGGGCTGCCCCACAAGCTCATCCCTCGACTTGCCCAGCAGCGCGCAAAACGGCGGGTTGACGAAACGGACGATATGTTCGGGGCCATCCACTTCGACCATCGGCAACGGAGAACGCTCGATGACCGGGGCGAGACGGCTCTCGCGATCCGCCGGCAGAGAATCTTCCGGCCTGGGGATATCGGGTTCCATCGCGAGATCCTCTCTACTCGACCGCTCTCGGTTCGGGGGCGCGGTCCTTCCTCTCTCCAACCCTGGCCGGCAGTCCGCTGGTAAGGCAGCTGTAGTCGGTGCGGTGCGGTTCGATGATGGCCATTCCCCGCTCGTCGATGATGTATTCGCGAATGTCCTTGCTGTGGTTGCCGCCCCGCATCTTCACCACGACGAGAACCTTCCTGAGCTGCCCATCGATCTCGACGTAGCGCAATCGAATGATGTCATCCGTGAGAAACGAGATCGCGTAGTGGCTGAATTGAAAGGCGGTGAAGGAATCCTCGATTTCCACCGTGCTTACGATGGTCACGCCGGCTCCCGTCAGCGCCCCGATCATCCGGTAGAGCGACTCGCGGAAATCCGCGCGGAAGCCGGGCGCGAGCGCCATCTCGAAACCGACGAGTGAATCGATCGCGAGTCGCTTCGCGTTTGTCCGTTTCACCGCGTCGAGGATTTCCTGCATTGTCTCATCCACCGAGAGGTCGAGCGGACGCAAAAACAGGATTTCGAGACGGCCGGAGGAAGCGGCCGTGTCCAAATCGATGCCCAACGACCGCGCGCGCCGGGCATACTCCGCCGGACGCTCTTCGAAGACGACGATGATGGCGCCTTCGCCTCGTGCGAGCCCGGCGGCAACGAACTGCGTGGCCAGGACGGATTTCCCGGTCCCCGACGGCCCCGCCACCAGCACGCTGTCGCCCTCCGGAATTCCACCGCCCAGCAGCTTGTCGAGTTCGGCGATGCCGCTGGAAAGTCGGCGGCGGGAAGTGCCGCGCTTCAGCCCGGTCAGGCCCAAGGTGCGCGAAAATGCCTGCATTCCGAAATTGCCAATGCGGATCGTATGAAGTCCCGGCACCGACGCCTGCCCCCGCAGCTTCACGACCTGCAGTTTGCGCACGACCGAGTTCCGCTCGGCGACCTGCGCCAGCCACAGGATCCCATCGGCCACCGTGAAGATCGGGTTGTCGCGCATCTCTCCCTCCGTGTATTCGCCGATGAGAAAAGTGGTCGCTTGAGCGGCCGTCAGCAGCATGGCCAGGCGTTCGACAAAGGACTGCAGCTCCATCTCGGCCGGGCGCGCGCCAGGCTTCTTCCGCAACACCGTGCGGAACGAGTCCACAACCACGACGCTCGGGTTTGTCGCCGCCACCTCCTGAGCGATCTTCTCCAGGACGCCGTCCAGGTCCTTCTCCACGACAATCTCGCTCAAGTTGATGAACCGGATTGCACGGGTGAGCTTTGCCTCGTCGAAAAACGTATACTGCTGCTGGTAGCGCAGCATCTTGATCGCGGGCTCGCCGAGCACGGTGAAATACAGCGCGGGCCGCTTGTCCGTCGCGTTGGCGAAGACGAACTGGTGAGCCAACGTGGTTTTGCCGCAGCCCGGTGCACCCGCGATGATGTTGAACGAAAACTCCGGCAGTCCTCCGCCGAGTATTTCATCGAGACCGCGCACCCCGGTCGGGAGCTGGCGGATGGCGACTTTGGGGCGGCTGACCGAAAAGTCGCTGTCGCGCTTACGCGGAGTGGATTTGGATTTTGCTTTCATGTCTTCCCTTCTGAGTTGGGGCCATCGAACGCGGTCCTGGGCCAGATCTGCTGCACGAGGCGCCGCGTCAGCGCTTCGCCGATAAAGGTGGCGAGCAACTCCAGCACGTGCGCCACAAGAGCCTCACCGCCCTGGGCCGCCACGCTCTCTTCGGTCTCCCTGGGCAACGGGTCCGGGATCAGAACTGAACCACCGGGGCCCACCTTCAGTTCGGCGAGCCACGGGACCTCCACGGTCGCAAGGGCGAACGCGCGCATCAGCAACGTCCGATATCCCACCGCCCCGGTGAGCGCGGAAAGGGATTCACGCAGCTTCCCGCAGACCCGAAATGCAGCGCGCGCGTTCGTGTCGGAGGAATCGCTTTTGCGCCGTTCGGCGGCGATCAGGCTGCGCGCAAGATTTCGCATGCTTGCCTATTCACCCGTCGCCTGAGTCGACGAGGGGGGCGGCGCCATCGGTGATGCTTCGTCGAGTTTTCCTCCCGACTCGAATCGGTGGCCCAGTTTGTGGGCTCCCGTGGATTCCACCTGCTTTCCGCTTCGGTCCACTTCCGGCAATTCGCACGTGAGCCAGTAGTCGTGCAGCGCCTTGACCAATGACCGCAAGGCGGCCGGGGAGCTGGGCTTCACATGATAGGCACTGGCACCCAGCAGATACGCCTTCTTGATATCGTCGTTATCCTGGGAGCCGGAAAGCACGACAGTTGGGATGACGGCCCATTCCGGGTTCCGTTTGAAGTGCTCGAGGATCGAGAAGCCGTCGCCGTCCGGCATCTTCAGATCCGTGATCACGAAGTCCGGGTAAGGATATGCGCCGCGGTCGGAAAATTTCCCTTCACCTTTCAGGTAGGCGATCGCCTCGTCTCCGCTGCCCGCGGTCAGCACCCGCGAGGCCGTACCCACCGCCTGGAAAGCAGACTGGAAGAGCATCAGGTCGTTCGCGTCGTCGTCGATTACAAGGATGGTCGGGGTCGTTTTCCTCATGCATGTGGGCTGATCTCCCGTATTCTATCCCGCGAATGAATGAGGACGCAACACGCGAGTTCCCGGCGGATTTCGCTGAAGATCTCAACGCCATGACGCGCCCCCACCGTGCGCCGATCGGATCGGACGCGATACCTGCCATCCTGTCGACGCCGGCCGTCCGTCACGTGTGCTCGCTGTCCGGATGCAGGGCCTGGAACGCACGGCCGATCAGTTCGCCGGGAGTGAAGGGCTTCTCCAGGAAGACGACGCCGTTTTCTCCCGCGATATCCGTCTTCTCCAGAACGTCGGCCGTATAGCCGGAGATGAACACGCAGCGCAGGCCGGGCTTGAGCTGCGCGATGCGGCGATACAGGTCGGGGCCGTGCATCTGTGGCATGATCACGTCGGTGATCATCAACTGAATCGGGCCGGGATAGTTTTCCGCCAGCCGGATTGCCTCCTCCGGCATCGATGCCGCGAGCACGGAGTATCCATGCCGCCTGAGCGCGTGCTGGGTCGGAATCAGAATGGCCTCTTCATCCTCGACCAGCAGAACCGTCACGTTCTGCGGTTCGAGGACGCGCGCCGGCTCACGCACCGGGGTGGGAGCAATGCCCGGGGCCGCACCGGGGAAACAGACGGAGAACTCGGTTCCTCTGCCGATCTCCGTCTGGACGAGAACCGCGCCGCGATTCTGATTGGCGATGCCGTAAACGGTCGCGAGGCCAAGTCCCGTTCCGCGTCCTTCTGGCTTGGTCGTGAAGAAAGGCTCGAAGAGGTGCTCCCGAGCCTCGGCGGAAATGCCGGTGCCGTTGTCACTGACGCGGAGGACGACGTACTCGCCCTGCTCGCAGTCGAAGGGATGCCGGATGTCCTCAGCCCGCAGGAACACCACGTCGGTCGCGATGACGATCCGGCCATTGTGACGGATGGCATCGCGCGCGTTGACCACCAGGTTTGCGAGCACCTGATCGACCTGCGCCGGGTCGAGCAGCACGGGAGGAAGCGCAGGAAAGGGCCGCCATTCGAGCTGGATATCCTCGCCGATCAACCGGCGGAGCATGCGAAGCATTCCGGACACCGCCTCGTTCAGGTCGATGCGTCGCGGAACGATCGTCTGTTTCCGCGCGAACGCCAGGAGCTGCTGGGTGAGCGTGCCGGAACGCTGCGCCGCTTTCGCGATCTCCTGGAGGTGTCCCTGAACTGCGGGCGTAAGGGAGCCTTCCATCAACGCAACGCTCGCGTTGCTCAAGATCGCCTGGAGCATGTTGTTGAAATCATGCGCAACGCCGCCGGCGAGGCGGCCGATGGATTCCATCTTTTGGGCATGGGCGAGTTGTCGCTGGAGCTGCTCGCGTTCGTGATCCGCCTGGAGCTGGGCGGTCACGTCCTCGTACACGCCGAGGACCGCGTACACCTCGCCCTTGGGGTCGGTCAGGGGCGTCTTGATGACCCGGACGTGGCGGACCGTGCCGTCCGGCAGCCGGATATCGCTGAGGTAGGGACCGCGCTGTGCCCCCGTCTCGATCACCGCGCGGTCCTGGGCCAGGTAGCTTTCGACATGAGCCTTGTCCCACGGAAGGTCGTAGTCGCTCTTGCCGACGACCTCGCCCGGTTCGAGGCCGACCGTGCGGGCGAACGCGCGATTGCAGCCGAGGTACCGTCCCGACCGCCCCTTCCAGAAGATGGCGTGAGGGATGGAGTCCAACGTGAGCTGAAGCTGAACTTCGACCGCCTTGCGCTCGGCGATCTCCTCACGCAACTGCGCCGTTCGCTCCTGAACCATTCGATCCAGCTCGGCGTGACTTTGGGCCGCCGCAAGCACGCGGGCCCGTTCGTCCAGAATCAGCGCGACCATCGCTGCGAAGTTGCGCACGTAAGGTATGAGGGCGGCAAAGCGCGCGGGGTTCTTGAGTTGCAGCGCGAACTGCCCCCGCCCGCCTGAGCCGCTGCGGATCGGCACGCGGAAACCGGGGCCGTCGCCGGGCACCGCCTCGTGTTGCGCGCCCGCCACCCCGGGCAGGTAACGAAGCCCGCGGCAGGCAAACGCCAGCACCGCAGCTTCCGTCGGCAGCGCGGAGAGGACGCTCTGCATCATCAGCAGCTGCGACAGCGCACGGGCATCGGTGCCCGCTGCATCCCCCGCGTCAGTCGTTCGTGTCTCGCCAAGCAGCTCCTCGGGGCTCGTGAAGAACGGATTCTGCACCACGGTGCCGCCAATGACGATCAGCGGATGGGCTCGCAGGATGTCGAAGATCGAGGCGCCGTCGAACTGCCGGGCGTCGTACTGACATACCGTTGTGACGGGCTGACTGCGGAGCTGCACGCTGACCTTCGCCTCGTATTCGAGGAGCCGGTTGCCGCCGGGAACGGCTTCAATCGCGGCCGTCATTTCCCCGATGACCCTTGCGCCAGGGTAACCTTGATCGCGGCTGCGATGATGGAAGGCCGAAAGCAGCCCGAGCATGTGCGCCGGTTCGAACGTGCCGGACGCAAAGTAGGCGGTGCGCGTGTCGCTCACCCAGAGATCCTGCTCGTCCGCCGAGGCGACCACGCCTTCCGCTGCGAGTTCGCGCACCAGGACCTCCCGCACGACATGGTCCGAAAAGCACGCACAGCACTCGCCATCCCGCCGTCCGGCCACGGTGTACTGTCGCAGCACGCGATCACGGTCGTCGTCGGCACTGAAGATCTGACAAATGTGGGCGCCCGGGCCAAAATCGCCATCAACGAACCCCAGCCGAACTTTGTGGGAGGGCATGACACTTACAACGACCCCGCGGCCCGGGAACTTGATCGTCGCAGGATGCAATTATTAGGACTGCTGCGCACGGCCGCGGTCCCGAAAGGCACGCTTTTCGACACTGACAAGCCGTTAGGAGGGAAACGGCAATTTTGGACCAGGGAACGCCGACGGCTGAACAGAAGCTGACTCAAGTTCCTGGTGAAGAATGGCATAAGCTTTCCGCGGAAGGGGCGACGATCGATCGTCGAGGCAACCCGTTTTGCGGCGGAAGCGTTCCGTGACACGCTCCTCTTCGCAGGCCGGCGTTCCTACGCGGGCCGGCCCTGTTCGAGCGGCACCCTACTCGTCCCGCCAAAACCCGCCCCATGGCACCTCTTGCCCAACCGATGTAACAATTGGCTTCCCACCACCATGACCCGGCAGTCCCAAACACCAGCCCTGGCAAACACATGAAGACAGTCCTCATCACAGGCGCCAACCGCGGCATCGGCTTCGAGACAGCCCGCCAGCTCGCCCAGCGCGGGTTCCATGTCGTCCTCGGCACGCGTTCGACGGAACAGGGAGAGAAAGCGCGGCGTGAACTCGAACGCGCGGGAAGGATCTCGCTGCTGGCCATTGACGTGAGCGACTCGCGGAGCATCGCCGAGGCAGCGGCGAAGTTTGCACCGATCGGCCCGCTGGACGTGCTGATCAACAACGCCGGAATCTATCCCGACCAGGGCGTCTCGATTCTCACGATTCCCCGCGAGGCGATGGTGGGCACCCTGCAAACGAACACGTTCGGCCCGCTCGAAATGACGCAGCGCTTCCTTCCCTATCTGAAAATGGCGCCGGCTGCCCGGGTTATCAATGTGTCGAGCGGCCTCGGCCAGCTCGACGGACTGGAGCCGGGCATCCCGAGCTACGGCCTCTCGAAGCTGGCCCTGAACGGGATCACCCTCATGTTGGCCGAGGCGTTGCGGGAATTCGGCATCGCGGTGAATTCGATGTGTCCCGGGTGGGTGAAGACCGACATGGGCGGTTCGGGCGCTCCGCGCTCGATTCCCGAAGGAGCCGACACCGCGGTGTGGCTCGCCGCCGAAGCCGACCCGACGCTCACCGGAAAATTCTTCCGCGATCGCGCGGAGATCCCTTGGTGAGAGGACGTCCCCCGCTTCGCACATTCCCATCCGTCCGCCGCCACAACATCGCAGCGGCAAAGAGCGCAACACAGGTCGACCTGCCAGCCCACCCGCGGGCGCGGCGGCAGCCTCCTTCATCTGCAATCAACCCACCACCCATGGACATCGAAATCTCACGCAATGGCTCCCAGCCGTCGGTCAAGGGACCGGCCGACTGGTTCACCGGCATCGTCCGGATCGATCCTCTCTTCACCGCGAAAGAACCGGCGCGCGCCGCGGCGTCGTTGGTCACCTTCGAGCCGGCGGCCCGAACCGCGTGGCACACGCATCCGCTCGGCCAGACGCTGATCGTCGTCTCCGGCTCCGGCTGGGTGCAGCGCGAAGGCGGCCCGGTGCAGGAGATTCGCCCCGGCGATGTCGTTTGGTTTCCGCCGGGGCTCAAACACTGGCCCGGCGCGACACCCGCGAACGCGCTGTCGCACATTGCCATTCAAGAGCACCTCAACGGCAGGGTCGTCGACTGGATGGAGCACGTCAGCGACGAACAATACCGCCGCTAGCCCGCATGCCCGGGCCGGCACCGTTCAGGTCTTCACGACGAGGATCGGTCCGGGAGCGTTCTCGATGATCGCTTCGGCGCTGTGGCCGAAATGAAGTTGCTCGCCCGACCACGCCTTGGTGCCGAGCACGATCAACTGATGTCCGCCCCGGCGGGCCTGGCGGAGTATCTCGCTTTCCTTTGCCACGCCCACCACGGCCCGCGATATCACGCGCACGTTTTCGCGTTCACCCAACGCCACGATGTCATCGAGAAGCGATCGGGCCGGCGGCTGCAAATGCTGTGACCGGCGCAGCAGCTCGCTTTCCGTCGGCGGCGTCGCGACATGAAGCGCCGTGATCGCTCCTCCGCAGCCCTTCGCGATGGCAATGGCGATCTCAGCGCCGAACCGCGAGTAGTCGGCGCCGGTGGTTGGAACGAGGATCTTCTCGCAGCAGGCTTCCCGCTGCTGCTCGCGCGGGCCGTGGACCAGGATCGCCACGTGACCTTTGAATTCGTGGACGATCTTTCCCACCGCCACCTGAAAGGCCCGGGAATCCCCGCGGCGTTCGTCGAGTCCGATGATGAGAAGATCGTAGCCGTTGCCAGGCTCCTCGAGAATGGCGCCAACGTGAGTCTCGACGGTTGGCT
>JAJYAR010000499.1 GCA_021779435.1 bacterium | reverse complement strand
GGAGGACGGTGACGGGATTGAGGTTGCCGAGGAGCACCTGGTTCGGCCCCATGGCGGCGCGGCCTTCGGCCATCGGGGCGAGCGAGTCGAGGTCCACAATTTCGCAGCCGAGCCGGCCCATGCCGGCCAGGTGCTGGCGCGTGTTGCCGCAGATGTGCATCCGCGTCCGACCACCCAGCGCGCGGACGCCGTCCACCAGCTTCTTTTCGTAAGGCCAGACGAACTCCTGGTAAATCTGCGGGCCGACGAGCGACGCTGCCGCGTCGCCGATGCCGACAAGGTCCGCGCCCGCGTTGATTTGTTCGCGGGCAAAGCGCAACTCCATCGCAACGACGAACTCGAACAGGTCCCGCACGAAACCGGGATCGTCGAAGAAGTCCACCATGATGGTGTTGATGCCGCGCAGGTCGGCGGCCTCGGCCAGCGGGCCTTCGATCCAACCTTCGATGATCAGCTCGTTGCCGACCCTCTCCCGGTAGAATGCGAGCGCCTGGAGAGCGTTGGTCATGCGCCCGCCCCCGAGCGGATCGGGGATTTTCAGATCGGCGAGCTTCGTCTTCTCCGCCAGCAAGGCGCGGTCCTCGATGAAGGCGACGGGTTGGTGGTCGAAGTACTCGACGGCCGCGCCGCAGTCGGCGGCCTCCCGCGCCGGGTCGGACATGGTGTTGACGTAGTCGAACCCAAACCGCTCCGCCGTGCGCATCTGGGCCTCCGTCAGCACACGGTAGTCGGTGCAGTAATCGCGGTATTTGGCGCCGATCTGGTCGCAGGCGAACATCATGGTGATCGGCATCAACGGCAGGCGGTCCACGGGCCGCCCGGCCAGGTGGGCCAGAACTCTTTCGCGACTTGTCATAACCATGAACTCGGAGCGCGGAACCGCTTCAAGATCCGCTGGGACGGACGATTCTACTTTGAAATCACCGCGCCGACCGCCTTGATAAAGGCTGGATTGGTCCCACAACAGCCACCAATGAAACTCGCGCCATGCCGGAGCAACTCCGGAACGTGGCCGGCGAATTCCTCCGGCGGGGTCGTGTAGCGCGGACGACCATCCACCATCTGCGGCAGACCGGCATTGGCTTTGATCCAAATCGGAAGCTGGGTCGCCGCTTTCAACCGCTGGCAGATGACGTGAAAGCCGGCGATGCCCTGGCCGCAGTTGGCGCCAATGACATCCGTGCCGGCCCCGGCCAGGGCCGCGGCCGCCTGCTCGGGCGTCGCGCCCATCATGGTGCGGTCCTTTTGCCGGCCGGAATCGAACACCATGCAGGCGACCACCGGCAGGCCGGTGCTCTTGGCGGCACGCACGGCGATGGCCGCCTCGGCCAGGTCCGCCATGGTTTCGATGACCAGCGCGTCCGCCCCGGCGGCGGCAAGGGCGATCGCCTGTTCCTCGAACGCGACGCGCAATTCGTCCTCCGTGGTTTCCCCGGTCATCAGCATCTTGCCGGATGGGCCGATGGACGCGAAGACTTTCGCCCGGCCGGCAGCGGCGGCGCGGGAGATCTCCACGCCGGCGCGGTTGAGATCGGCAACGCGGTTTCCCGGCGCCGTTTCGCGCAGGCGCAGGCGGTTCGCGCCGAAGGTGTTCGTCAGGATGACTTGGCTGCCGGCCTCCACGTAGGCGCGCGCGACTTCCCGCACACGATCCGGGTGCGTCAGGTTCCACAGGTCCGGAAACTCCCCGCTGTCCAGGCCGCGCGCCTGCAATTCGGTGCCCCAGGCGCCATCGGTCACCACCGGGCCGCGCGCGACCAGTTCGTGAAGCACCGCGTTCATGGGTGACGGTAGCGCCGGGAGAAAAGCTTCGCCCTACCTGCCGAGGGCCTTCTTGGCCAGCGCCACGGCGCCCACGGCGCTTTCGCTGTAGCCGTCGGCGCCGATTTCGTCGGCGTACTTCTGGGTGATGGGCGCGCCACCGATGAGGACTTTCACCTGGTCGCGCACGCCGGCGGCTTTGATGGCATCGATGGTGGTCTTCATCGAGGGCATGGTGGTGGTGAGCAAGGCGGACATGGCGATGATGTTGGCGCCTTTCTCCCGCACGGTGGCGATGAACTGCTCCGGGGTGACGTTCACGCCGAGGTCGATGACTTCGAAGCCGCCGCCCTCGAGCATGGCCGCGACGAGGTTCTTGCCGATGTCGTGCAAGTCGCCCTTGACGGTGCCGATGGCGACCCGGCCGGTCGGCTGTGCCCCCGAGGCGACGAGCAGCGGGCGGATGAGTTCCAGGGCCGATTTCATGGCGCGGGCGGAGAGGAGCAGTTCGGGAACGAAGTATTCGTTGCACTCGAACTTCTGGCCGACCTCGCTCATGGCGGGAATCATGCAGTCATTGACGAGTTTCAAGGGAGCGACGCCGGCCGCGAGCGCCTTCTCGGTGAAGGATCGGGAGGTGCGGGCGTCACCGGTGACGATCGCCTCGTAAAGCGGTTTGAGGTCTTCCATAGTTATTGTCCTGCTGTTGTGCGTCGGGCGGTCCACGACTCAACGCGATCCAGGGCCGCCGCGAAGTTGTTATTCGGATAGTGCCCCAGGGGCGGCGGCGAGTGAACAACAAAATCGCGTTCCCCTCCGGCTCGGGTGCATCTTGACACTGTCCTTAGGATGAGTGGGTAAAAGGTTCCTCAACCGGCAGAAAGCGAGATGACATGAAGAATGAACGGAAGCCGGAAGCC
>JAJYAR010000498.1 GCA_021779435.1 bacterium | reverse complement strand
CGCCGAGACCACCCCGCCCGGTCAGACCGAACTCCAGACCCCGTCCCAAGCGCCAGGGCAGCCCGCCGACGCAGGCGGAACCATCGACGCCACCGCCCTCACCGGCGACACCTACCGCTACTCCGCGACGTACGGCCGCACCACGATAGACGCCACCGCGATAGACGTGATGGACGCCACCATGATGGACTCCGGCGCGACCTGCGCCGGCACCTCGGCGGTAAGCGAACGCGTCCGTCGTTACCGTCGCGATGCAGGCGATGCCGATGACGATCGATGCGGTAACGGAGATAATGCTTCGACGGGACATGATTGATCTCCTTTCTCGGGTTCTTCCTGATAAGTCTGGCATGTCTGTTTTGATCCGCCTTGACCTGAGTCAATCGGATCTCGCGCCACGCGCTTGCGCTGCATCAATCGCTTTTCGAGCGCATCGTTATTGTACCCGTTGAGTTCGCCTTACTTCGGAGAATTGCGATGAAATCTCTTGTGTTGTTGATCGCCGCGCTTTGCGCGTTTTGCGGGCCTGCGATCGCTCAAACGGCGGAATGCCAGTCAATATCGAAGGCCAGCGATCGTCTCGCTTGCTACGACAGGGCGATGCCGCCGATGAACAGGGCCAAGCGGGCTTCCGCATCCGCGACGCCTTCGCCGCAGCAGGGCCAGCCTGGCGATCTGCTCGCTGCCGAAAACGCCCGCCTGGATGCCAAAATAAATAACATTTGCCGCGGCTGCTGAGCTGGCGCCTGAAGAAGGGTCTCGGGCCCGCGGTTCCATGACAGGATAGGCCGCCTTTTTTCCTCGTTCGCAGGCCGGTTCCGGATCAGAATCCGGCCTCCGGGAATGCCCGGTTTTGGTGCATGGCCACTTGCCCGGGAACCCCTTCCACTGGTCCCTTACATGGCATAAGAGCGGCCGAAACTTTCTCTCAGGCCTCCGGTGCACATGATTCGATTGGACAATATCTCAAAGCAGGCCGGCCATCAGATCCTCTTCATCGAGGCCTCCGCGGCGCTTTTGAAGGGCGAAAAGGTCGGCCTTGTCGGTCCCAACGGCGCCGGCAAGACCACGCTGTTCCGGATGATCACGGGTCAGGAACTCGCGGACGAGGGCCAGGTCGCCGTCGATCGCGGCGTCACTATCGGTTACTTCAGCCAGGACGTCGGCGAGATGTCCGGTCGCAGCGCCGTGTCCGAGGTGATGGATGGCGCCGGTCCCGTCAGCGCTGTCGCCAGCGAGCTGAAGGAGCTCGAAGCCGCGATGGCGGATCCGGCACGCGCCGATGACATGGATGATATCATCGCGCGCTATGGCGAGGTGCAGGCGCGCTTCGAGGAACTCGACGGCTACGCGCTGGAGGGCCGGGCCCGCGAAGTGCTTGCGGGCTTGAGCTTCAGCCAGGAGATGATGGACGGCGACGTCGGCGCGCTGTCGGGCGGCTGGAAGATGCGCGTGGCGCTGGCGCGCATTCTCCTGATGCGCCCCGACGCCATGCTTTTGGACGAGCCGAGCAACCACCTCGACCTCGAAAGCCTGATCTGGCTGGAGCAGTTCCTCAAGGGATACGAGGGCGCGCTGCTCATGACCTCGCACGACCGCGAGTTCATGAACCGCATCATCGACAAGGTGGTGGAGATCGACGGCGGATCGCTTTCGACCTATTCCGGCAATTACGAGTTCTATGAGGCGCAGCGCGCGCTGAACGAGAAACAGCAGCAGGCCCAGTTCGAGCGCCAGCAGGCGATGCTGGCCAAGGAGATCAAGTTCATCGAGCGCTTCAAGGCGCGCGCTTCGCACGCCGCCCAAGTGCAGAGCCGGGTGAAGAAACTGGAGAAGATCGAGCGGGTCGAACCGCCGAAGCGCCGCCAGACCGTGGCGTTCGATTTTCTTCCCGCGCCACGTTCGGGTGAGGACGTCGTCAGCCTGAAGCGCGTGCAGAAGGGGTATGGCGACCGGGTCATCTATGACGGGCTGGATTTCATGGTCCGCCGCCGGGAGCGCTGGTGCGTGATGGGTGTCAACGGCGCCGGAAAATCCACGCTGTTGAAACTGGTGGCGGGCTCGACGTCACCGGACGATGGCACGGTGGCGCTCGGCGGCAGCGTCAAGATGGGCTACTTCGCCCAGCACGCCATGGACCTGCTCGACGGCGAACGCACGGTGTTCCAGTCGCTCGAGGATGCGTTTCCGCAGGCCGGCCAGGGCTCGCTTCGCGCGCTCGCCGGCTGCTTCGGTTTTTCCGGCGATGACATCGAGAAGCGATGCCGGGTGCTGTCCGGCGGCGAGAAGGCGCGGCTCGTGATGGCGATCATGCTGTTCGATCCGCCGAACTTCCTGGTGCTGGATGAGCCGACCAACCATCTGGATATGGCTACCAAGGAGATGTTGATCGCGGCGCTTGCGCAATATGAGGGCACCATGCTGTTCGTCTCGCACGACCGGCATTTTCTAGCGGCGCTGTCGAACCGGGTGCTCGAACTGACGCCAGAGGGCATCCATCAATATGGCGGCGGCTACACCGAATACGTCGCCCGCTCCGGCCACGAAGCGCCCGGCCTGCCACCCGAGCCCGTGCTTTCCTCTAAGATGCCGCCGGTCGGCGCTGAGAAGGGCGAAGATAACCCTGTCCATGCCAACGCCGCGATAAATGCCCTCCAGGACTATTGAGAGCACCATATTGACCTCG
>JAJYAR010000497.1 GCA_021779435.1 bacterium | reverse complement strand
AGGCCACCGGTGATGAGGAATCCCGAGAGGGCGAAGAATAGATCCACGCCGGCCCAACCCCAGTGGGCAAGGGCGTCCAGCGGCGGCAGCCCGCAGGGCGATCGCTCCCCGGCGTGGTAGAGAACCACCAGCAGGATCGCCACGCCGCGCAGGGCGTCGAGTTGGGTGAGCCGACCGCGTCGCCCAGGCATGGGAAGCCCTCTTCCGTGTTCCGGATCGTCGGAGCAATGGAACCGCTGGTGGTTTCTATTCTAAGCTGTGGAATCTCGCGGGTTGTCGACGGCGGGACCGAATATCAAGAGAGCCAGTAGCACCAACAAGAGGAAGTTCCGGAAGTTCAAGAGAAAGATGGCTGTCCCCTGATTGTCCAGGAGCTGCGCGAAGGCTGGTCCAGGATAAATGAGGGCCGTTGTGAGGCAGACCAAGAGGAAGAGCCAGCGCGCCCGGCCGCCGGTCCAGCCGCCCAGGACCGTGACGAATGGAAACAGCCAGATCAGGTACTGTGGCGAGAGTACCTTGGCTGTGACCAGTGAGGCGAGCACGGCCGCTCCCGCGTAGCGGACTCCTTCGGCCAGCCCGCGCCGACGGAATTGGATCAGCACCAGCAGCAACGCGGCGGCCTCAAGGGGCGCGGCCAGCGCGGCCGGGCGCGATCCCCACTCCGGGACCAGGTGGACCGCCTTGTGCTCGATCACCCACGGGACGGCGATCCCCGCGAGCTTGCCCCTGGCCAGCAAGGCCCCGGCATAGAGCGATTCGATCCCCAGGCCGCGCTCGGCATGATAGCGGAACGATTCCAGAACATTCGACCCACCCAGCAGGAACCAGCCCGCCCCGCCGACAGTCAGAGTCGCAAGGAAGGCGAGAGTTCCGCGGGCACCCGAGATCCGAAGCCGCGCCAGCTCCCAGACCAAGGCCGGGGCCGCGACCAACCCAGGGAAAACCTTGAGGAGCGTGCCCAGCCCGGCCGTGAGTCCGCCCAGGACGTATCGCCCCGCGAACCACCAGCGAGCGGCCGCGAACGCGAACACCATCGGGGCCAATTCAAACCGGCCCACCACCAGAGGGGCCAGGCTGGTACAGAAGACCGTGTACCAGGCCAGCTTTCCCGCGACTTGCTCCGTTCCCTCTGTCTCTTCCACATGGCGCGCGATCAGCACGATCGCCGCGACGTCAAAGAGCAGCATCTCGACCCCGAAGACGATGCAGTACCCAGGGAAGTCGGGCGCGAATAGACGGGGGAAGAGAAACAGCGGGAACGTCAGGATGGGATACTCCACCAGGTAATCCCGGTAGGGAACCTGACCGTGCATCGCCTGCGAGGCATAGTCGTAATAGATCCGGTACGACCATGAGGCAGCGCCCAGGTCGGGATGGATGCCGTACTTGATCAGCAGGCCGGTCGCGACGAACAGCACCACGTGCGCTACAACCGCGACCAGCCTGGGGAGTGAGTGGGACGTTTTGGGACTCACGCCGGTTTGCTCCCGATTGGGCTCGCATCGACGGCGGGCGGCGATTCGCTTTCTTGACCGGACGAGCCGCCGAGGAGAGCCGGCCCGCGACCGCGGCTTCCTTTCAGGCTGGTCGTGAACCAGCAAGCGGTCACCAGTAACGGAATCCAGAGGAAGGTCCATTCCGGAAACAGGCGGACAGTGCTGGGGTAACGCTCCCGGAACTCGACGATGATTCCCAGGTTGACGTAGGGCAGGACCAGCAGGACGAGAAGCAGCGACGTGCCGGCCTTCTCGGAGAGCCGGCGGCCGATCAGGATGAAAGCTGGGATCAACAGGACTGGGAAATCGTAGTGGCGACCATAGGGGGCCAGGATGAAGGGCGCGATCATGCCCAGCGACAGGATCTCTTCCAACGGCCGCGATCGATCAAGGACAGCGCGAAATAGTACCGCGAGAAACGGGAGGGCGGCCGCCAGGTAGAACGCCCACAGTCCCCACGAGCGCAGGCCGGCCGTCTTGAGCGCTAGCAGCCAGGTGGTGCCGATCCAGGGGAAATAGGCCGTCGGCGGCGGGGTGCGGTCGGCCGCCCGAAGCATCTCGACGGGCCAGTCCGGGACGATCCACGCACCCAGCAGGGACAGGGCGGCCAAGGTCGCCACGAACCCGATGACGACACCCCATCGCCGCCGTCGCGGGCTCCAGATCAAGAGAGCCAGGACGAGTGCGGCCGTGAGCTGGGGCTTGGTTGTCAGACAAGCGAGCGCCACCCCGGCCAGGCGGTCGTTTCCGCGTGTCATCAGTTTCCAGGCCAGGGCCGCCAGGAACAGCATCAGGATGGAGGTCTGGCCGACGAACAGCGCCACGATCGAGAGGCCGAATAGCGGAACGGCGACTGGCGGCACCGACCGCGGCATGCCCGGGACGGCGTCGCGGAGCAGATAACCTGCTAGCAGAAGCAGCTCGAGATTAAGGGCGAACCAGGCGACCTTCGCTCCGTTGAATCCCAGCGGGACCAGCAAGGCGCAGCCGGCGGCGAACCAGGGGGGATAGTAATAGGGAAGGAAATCGTAATGGCCCAGCCCGTCGGTCGCCTTGTCCCAGCCGCGCTCCTGCTGAATCCGGGCCTGGAGCGACTCGTCGTAAGGACTCTGGCCAGAAGCGACGATCACCCCGGCCGCCCAGTAGCAGATGAAGTCGGGGTTGATCTTATTCCAGGGCGCGATCATGAGAAGG
>JAJYAR010000496.1 GCA_021779435.1 bacterium | reverse complement strand
GCCCATTGCCTGACTGTCCGAGGAAATCATCGAGATCGCGCCGATGTCGTGCAGGATGTCCTCGGCGGCGATGGTTTCCTTCCGGATGCGGCTTTCCGCGAATGCCACGTCCTCGGCGATGGCCGGGTCGAGGTGGTGGCAGACCATGAGCATGTCCAGATGCTCGTCCAGTGTGTTCGCCGTGTACGGGCGCGTCGGGTTGGTGGAGCTTGGCAGCACGTTGGGCAGGCCGGCGACGCGGATGATGTCCGGTGCGTGGCCGCCGCCCGCGCCTTCGGTGTGGAAGGCATGGATGGTGCGGCCCTTGAACGCCGCGATGGTGTCCTCGACGAAGCCCGATT
The DNA here is from genome assembly GCA_021779435.1 of bacterium. Next base: position 2,356 of record JAJYAR010000496.1, on the reverse strand, counting down.
CGTTCAGCGTGTCGGTATGGATCATCACCTGCACGTCGTACGCATCGGCGACCGACAGCGCGCAGTCGATGGCGGCGGGCGTGGTGCCCCAGTCCTCGTGCAGCTTCAGGCTCGATGCGCCCGCGCGGATCATTTCCTCCAGCGCGGCGGGTTTCGAGGCATTGCCCTTGCCCGCGAACGCAAGATTGACCGGCAGGCCCTCGGCCGCCTGCAACATGCGCATCATGTGCCAGGGGCCGGGCGTGCAGGTCGTCGCCGCCGTGCCCGTCGCGGGGCCGGTGCCGCCGCCGACCATCGTGGTGATGCCGGAGGCGATCGCTTCCTCGACCTGTTGCGGGCAGATGAAGTGGATGTGGCTGTCGATGCCGCCGGCAGTGAGGATCTTGCCCTCTCCCGCGATCACCTCGCTGCCCGGCCCGACGATGATCGTCACACCGGGCTGAACGTCCGGGTTGCCAGCCTTGCCGATGCCGGAGATGCGACCGTTGGTGATGCCGACATCGGCTTTGACGATGCCCCAATGGTCGATGACGAGCACGTTGGTGATGACGGTATCGACCGCGCCCTCGGCCTGGGTCGCCTGCGACTGGCCCATGCCGTCGCGGATCACCTTGCCGCCGCCGAATTTCACTTCGTTGCCGTAGCTGGTGAAGTCTTTCTCGACCTCCACCCACAGATCGGTGTCGGCGAGGCGAACGCGGTCGCCGGTGGTCGGGCCGAACATGTCCGCGTAGGCGCGACGGGAAATGCGGGCCATCACAGATCTCCCATCACGGCGCCGCGAAAGCCGAACACGGCACGCTTACCCTGATATGGCACCAGCGTCACGTCCCGTGTCTGGCCCGGCTCGAAGCGGACGGCGGTTCCGGCGGCGATGTCAAGCCGCTTGCCGTGAGCGGCGGCACGGTCGAACGACAGGGCGGGATTCGTTTCGGCGAAATGATAGTGGCTGCCGACCTGCACCGGCCGGTCGCCGGTGTTGGCGACGGTGACGGTGGTGCGCGGCAGGCCGGCATTCAGTTCGATGTCGCCGTCGGCGGTCTCGATCTCTCCCGGAATCATCGGCGGCTCCTCAGCGGATCGGTTCGTGGACGGTGACGAGCTTGGTTCCGTCCGGGAAAGTGGCTTCCACCTGCACGTCGGCGATCATGTCGGCCACGCCCTCCATGACCTGCTCGCGCGTCAGCACTTGCGCGCCCGCCTGCATGAGATCGGCGACCGAGCGGCCGTCGCGCGCACCCTCGACGACGAAATCCGTGATCAGCGCCACGGCTTCGGGATGGTTGAGCTTCACCCCGCGTTCCAGCCGTCGTCGCGCCACCATCGCGGCCATGGAGATGAGCAGCTTGTCTTTCTCGCGCGGCGTCAGGTTCATGCGTCTTCCCTCAGCAGAGCCATACGCGCGGCAGCGACCGGCCGGCGCGCAGACAGTTCAATCCTGCCACAACGGCGGCCCGAAGACAGGCCCCGTCCGCCGCGACAATGCGGCCGACCAGCATGCCGTCCCAGGCGCTCGCCCCGGCCTCAGCCGGCGCATCGGCCCAGGCGGCGCGCAGGTCGTCCAGCCGGGCCTCGGCATCCGGGGCCACATGGATCAGGGTGGCCACGGCTGCCCCGCCCGCCGCCAGCGCCGGGCGCGCGAGGGCGTCCGCCACCTGGCCGTCCAGCCGGATCGCGTCGTGCAGCACCAACTTGCCGGCGCGGCGGACGCGGATGGTGTCGGCGAGCCGTGCCGTCGCCACGCGCTCGCCCATCGCGGTGCGGCCGAATATCAGCGATTCGACGCCGAGGAACCACGCGCCCCCGGCCAGCTCCACGTCCAGCGCGCGGTCCAGCGCCGATCTGTCGAACAGGATGGCTTCCTGCGGCAGCCACTCCGCCGCCGCACCCTCGGCCACGGTGAGGTGGGTGCGCACATGCGCGGGCGGACCGTCCGGCAGCGCGCGATAGAACCGCTCCGCCGCCTGCGAGGCGAAGGTCGCGCGCGCGCCATTGCCTACGGCGAAGCGGCTGGCGAGCCTGTCACCGCCGACGACACCGCCTGAGGAGTTCAGCGTCACCACCTCCATCCAATCCACTGGCCGGGGAAAGCGGGCCTTCAGGCAGCCATCCTGGCGCAGATCGGCGAGCACGCTGGCATCCCCGCGCAGCTTGACCGCGACATGCAGCGAGCCGATGGCGCGTTGGTGGTCAGACAGACAGGCGGCGGCGGACATCTTCCTCGTCGAGCTCCTCTCGCCGTCCGTCCAGCACGATATCGCCGCGATCCATCACGGCGATCCGCTGGGCGAGGTCGCGGGCGAAGTCGAAATACTGCTCCACGAGCAGAATGGCCATCTCCCCCCGGCCGCGCAGC
>JAJYAR010000495.1 GCA_021779435.1 bacterium | reverse complement strand
CCCGCCCCGCGCAGTGACCGCGGCAATAGCTCCGCTGCCAGCGATTTTTCGAGCGATGCCTGAAATCCTCCGTGAACTCCCGCCAGCGCGAATAGGAAGGCAAGGAGCGGCAGTGCCGGCCGCCGCACCATCGCAAAACCGAGGAAGCTCGCCACCGCAACGAAATATCCGAGCGCCAGCAGACCGCGCTTGCCCAGCCGGTCACCCAGCGCGCCCGCCGGATAGGACGCCGCGGCGTTGACGATGTTGTGCGCGAGGTACAGGACAATCGCCAGCGGGGCGGCGCGGGCCGCTCCCACGCGCCACGTGAGAATTTGCGTGGCGCGCAAAATCAGCAGCGTGGGTGCAAAATCCCCTATCCCGTGCGCGAAGACGCCCGCGAGAAATCGCCAGAACGATTTCGGCAAGCCGCGAATGCCCGCGGCCAGGCCCGGCGCGGCATGGCCCTCGATGGCATGGCCCTTTGGCGCGAGAAAAACAAATACGGCAGCGGCAAGCAGGCCCGGCAGCAGCGTCCAGCGGAGCACTTCCCGCGCTCCGAGCACCCCCAGCAACAACGCCGCGCAGAGAGGCCCTGCGACCGCTCCCAGCGTATCCATGCTGCGCTCAAAGCCGAATGCGCGTCCCGCCTGCCCCGGATCAACGCTATCCGCGAGCAGCGTATCGCGCGAGGGGCCCCGGCTCCCGCGTCCTATCCAGCCAAGCCCGCGAAGAAGCAGCACGGCGGGCCAGCTGTGCGTGAAGGCATAGCCAAACGTGGAGAGCGCCGTCGCCAGATAGCCAATAATGCCAGTCGGCTTACGCCAGTGCGCGTGACCGGCGATCCAGCCTCCCGCCAGCTTCGAGAAGCTCGAAAGGCCGTCGGCAACCCCTTCGATGATTCCCAGCGCCATCGGCGGCGCTCCCAGGCTGGCCAAAAACGCGGGCAGAATCGAAGTGGCTGCTTCATGCCCCCAGTCGGAGAAAAGACTGGCGAGGCCGATGCCGAGAACGCCGCGCGTCAGCCATCGCGACGGGGACGACGACTTGTCCGTAAGGGTGCTCATGCTTCGGCCCGGATTGTGAGCGCATCCTTCGCACCGGTCAATACAAGCGCGCCGCGGCAGGGTAGAATCGTGCGATGAACTTTTCTGAGTTGCGCCGGATAGGACGAAGAACCCTCAATCCATGCGCGCGGTAATCCAGCGAGTGGCGCGGGCGCGGGTCGAAACCAGCGGGCGCGTCGCCGGAGAGATCGGGCCGGGCCTCGCGGTGCTGGTTGCCGTTGGGCGCGGAGACGAACCGTCCGTCGCGTCGGTGATGGCCGAAAAAATCGTCCATTTGCGCGTCTTCAATGGCGAGGACGGCAGAATGAACCGCTCGGTCCTGGACACGGGCGGAGCGATTCTGGCCGTCTCGCAGTTCACCCTGTATGGCGACGCACGCGGGCAGCGCCGCCCAAGCTTCCTGCAAGCCGCGCCCGCCGAGCAGGGCCAGGCGCTCTACGAGGAATTTGTGCAGGCGCTGCGGGGGTTCGGCCTTCGCGTGGAAACGGGGATTTTTCAGGCCCACATGCAGCTCGAGCTCGTCAACGACGGGCCGGTCACCATCCTGCTCGATTCGGACAAGACCTTTTAGCTGGTTTGCGCCTTTCGCCGCGGCATCCTGCGGAGAACACACGCAATTTGCCGTTTTCTCACCGCGCCGGCTGGGGTAGTATGCCTCCGGCAAAGTGCGATTCATGTACCACCCGCCCCCAAGGAACCCGGCGGCTTGCCGGTACGTCTTAGCAGATGCACTTTAGGAGGAAATCGAGACATGCGTTTTCTATGGACTTTTATCCTGGCCGCCAGCGTCCTGCTGACGACGCTGAGGGCGCCCGCAGCCCGGGCGCAGAAATCCGCTGGTGACTGGCCGATGTACCGGCACGACCCTGAGGGAAGCGGATTTTCGCCGCTGAAGCAGATCAATGCGGGCAACGTAGAGAAGTTGGCCTCGTCTTGGACCTACCGGTTGTCCGCTCCCGGTTTCTTTGAGATCACGCCGATTGTCGTCAAGGGTGTGATGTACCTTCCGGCCGGCCAGCGCGTGGCGGCGCTCGACGCTTCCACCGGCAAGGAGATCTGGACGTACGCTTTCAAGGGTGCGCAGGCTTCCACGCGTGGCGTCGCCTACTGGCCCGGGGACAAGCACACCCCCGCGCGCATCATTTTCACCACCTTTGACCGCAAGGTCATCGCTCTTGACGCCACCACCGGAAAGCTCGTTCCCGGCTTCGGCACCGGAGGCGTCGTGCAGCTCGAGGTTGGCTACAACGGCGTCCCGACTATCTTCAAGGATATCGTCCTGCTTGGCGCCAGCGTCGGCGAGGTTCCGCAAGGCCCTCCCGGCGATACGCGCGCGCTTGATGCGCGCACGGGAAAACTTCTCTGGGATTTTCATACGGTTGCCCAGCCGGGAGAAGTGGGCCACGATACCTGGCTCAACGACGGGTGGAAGGACCGCTCCGGCACCAACGTCTGGGGATGGTACATGACCGTGGACCCGAAGCGCGATCTTGTCTACATGCCCATTGGAGGGCCTTCTCCGAACTACTATGGCGGCGATCGCCCGGGCGCCGATCTCTTCGGCAATTCTGTGGTGGCCGTGGATGCGAAAACCGGCAAGCTGAAATGGTATTTTCAGACCATACATCATGATTTGTGGGATCAGGACCTGCC
>JAJYAR010000044.1 GCA_021779435.1 bacterium | reverse complement strand
CGCCTTCGATGCCGACTCTCTCGCCCGCGCGCTGCAGGGCTGCAACGCCGTCGTCCATGCCGTGCGAGGCGAACAGTCCACCCTGAAACGGCTCGCGAGCGCAGTCTGCCGCGCCGCCGCCCAGGCGGGCGTCCGCCGTCTGGTGTACCTCAGCAGTTCGAGCGTCCACGGGCCGAGTCCGGCCCCGGGGACCAACGAACAGAGCCGGATCCAGCCGGCCAGCCTGGGAGAGGACGCGCGGGCGCAGCTCGTGGCGGAACGACAGGTGCTCGCCGATTGCCGCCGCCTTTCGATCGCGGCGTACGTGCTCCGCCCCGGCATCGTGTACGGCCCGCGTTCCCCACTCGTTGCAGAGATCGCGACACTCCTGCGGGACGAACGCGCCACCCTCCTGGACAAAGGCGCGACCATTCTGAATTCCGTCTACGTCGACAATCTCGTCGCCGGCATCCGCGGGTGCCTGCGGGCAAAGGAAGGTGCGGGACAACCCTATCTGATCGCCGATGCGGAAACGGTCACCTGGAAGGATTTCTACCACGCGATCGCCCGCGAGTTGGATCTCCCTGCGAGCCGGATGCGAAGCGTGGAGGCCGCCACGTTCGCGTCGCACTCCGATGCCCCTTCGCCTGACGAAGCCGCCGCATCGCTCCCGCACGGGCTCCAAAGCGGTCTTCTCTCGCTGCAGGAGAACGGGTGGAAGCCCTCCACCCAATCCGCGGCGCGAATCATCGGGTACGCACCCGTCGTAACCTTTTCGGAAGCCATCCGGCGCAGCTGCGCGTGGTGGCGGTTCTCCCAAGGCGATTTCTTTGCGGCCGCATGAAGATCACCGTTCTCATAGCCGCTGCCGCGGCGGGCGATCCGGTCGCCATGGCCCTCGGTAGCGTCGCGGTCCAGTCGCATACCGAATGGGAGGTCCTCGTCGGCGGCCCCGAAACGGCCTCCGAAGCCGAGTCCGCGGTGCGCCGTTTCGCCGTCGGCCGGCCTGGCGTGGAGTTCTTCCGATTCCAGGGTGTCACCTCGGCGGCGGCGACCTACAGCCGGCTGCTGGGAAAGGCGACCGGCGACGCCGTGGCGTTCCTCGACCCATGCGACGTCTGGCTTCCGAGGCACCTTGCGATCGCAGTCCAGCAGCTGAGCTCCGACGCCGACGTCATCGTCGCCGACGCGCGGCTCTACGATTCCGGCCAGTTCATCGCCGAGGTCCCCGTTCCCAAGCAGGTCGCGACAAGCCCGCTGAAGACGCTTTTCGCCCGCGACGTGATTCCTGCCAAGTCGTGTGTCGTCGTGCGCCGCTCGATCGCCCTGCGTGCCGGCCCCTTCGACGAGCAGTTCGCCAGCGGGGGAATCCGCGATTTCCTCCTGCGACTCGCAGCGGTCGGCGCGCGTTTCTCGGCCACGCACCGCTCCACGTGCCGCCATTCGCGCACCACGCTCCTGCCCGGCGCCCGGGCGCTGCGGGAGGCCCAGGAATCCTGCCAGTTTTACGAGAAGCATCGCGACTTCGCCGCAATCCCCTCCGCGCTTCGCCGGCGTCTGCTTGCGGGAAGCCTGGTAAACCAGGGAAGGCTTCTCCGCGCCTCGGATCCCGCCGGTGCCGCGCTCTGCTTCCGCCGCGCGTGGGCGCTTCAGCCCGTGCACGTCCAGGCACTCGGGCAGTACGCACTCACTGAGTGGCGGCTGTCCGGCCCCTCCGATTAGTCTAGTCATCCAGGCCCGCAGCGGCGCCACCCCTCCCGCAGCAGCAAGGACCACCATGATTCTCCTGTCTCACCCCTTCGTGAACGGCCGGGTCCGCCATACCGCCACGGCACTGAGCCGCGCCGGTGTCCTGGGCGAGTTCTGGACGTACTCGGACCGCACTCCATCCCTCCAGCGCATCCCGCCTGCAGCCATCGCGAGACCGTCAGCCGACCCCTCGCCCGATGCACCGCCCTGCGACGGAGCGGCCGACGCCGGCGCGTCCTCGCTTGCGATGTCACTCGACGAAGCCATGAGCGTCCGACTCGACATGGAGATGTTCCGGGCTGTCTACGCCTACGGCGGCGGCGCGAATGTCACCTTCCAGACGGCGCGGCGCCGCGGCGTGGTGCGGATCTACGACCTCATCCATGGGCTCGCCCCCGGCCCTCATCCCATTCTCGACGAAGAGGCGGAGTTGGAACCCGAGTGGGCTGCGACGCTCCATCCGCCGGGTTTCGGCCCGGTGCAGGCCGAGAGATTCGACGCCGAGTTGAAGCAGGCGGACTTGATCCTGGTGGGCAGCACCTTCGGGCTCTCCACGCTCGAACAGACCGCCGATCTTCCGGCCAGCATGGCCGTCGTCGTTCCCGGAGCACCGCAGCCGCCGGAACCGATCAAGACGGCGGCCGTCACGAGCCGCGATCAGCTCCGCGTCCTCTTCTGCGGGCCACTCGGCCAACGCTCCGGACTGTCGTATCTGTTTCGCGCCTGCCGCGAGCTTGGACGTTCCGTCTCGCTCACCGTCATCGGCGCGCCTCCTCCGGTGAATTGCCCGGCCCTCGCGAACGAACTCGCTCGCGTGCGCTGGCTGCCCACCTGCGCCCAGGAAGTCATCCGGCGGGAAATGGCGGCGCATGACGTATTCCTGTTCCCCTCGGTCTTTGACAGCGGAAGCGCCGGTCTGCTCGACGCGCTGTCGATGGGATTGCCGATCGTCGCGACCGAGCATTCCGCGGCCCCCGATCTGATCAGCGATGGCCGCGAGGGGTTGATCGTTCCCGCCCGCTCAACCGCACGGATCGTCGACTCGCTCGACCGCCTGCGCGACCCCGGACTCCGCGCCCAGATGTCACTCAATGCCCGACAGCGAGCCGCGACACACAGCTGGGCCAGATTCGAACAGATAATCGCCGCGACCGTTGCGTCGGCGATCGGGGTCCATTGACCGTCAGGCGCCTGCCAGGCAAACCGCCTCGACCGCCTGAACCAGGCTATCCTTGGTGAACGGCTTTCGCAGAAATGCGATACGGGCAACCTGCTGCGGCTCCGTCATCACGATATCGTCCGTAAACCCCGACATAAGCAGGACACGGAAGGACGGATGCTCGGAAATGACTTTCTGCGCAAAGTCGATGCCACTCTCCTCCATCACCACATCCACAAGCAGGCAGAGTTCATCCCACTCCTTGTGCGCCTCCAAAACCAAGTTTGCCTCACGAACGGAACGCGCGGTGAAGACTTCATTGCCGGCCCTCTGCAAAACCGCTTGTGCGAAGGCGAGAACAGCCGCCTCATCTTCGACGATTAGTATTCTATATGACATGGGGATGGGCGTTGGCGGTCTGACTGCTAAGCCATATTAGCGAAACCGACGCAAACGATTTCCAAGAGCCATTACCCCTTCCCGGCTTTCCATTTGGGCTGAGTTGACAAGGCGCAATGCCCTCCTGCATCCGGCGGTATCCGCGCCGGCATTCGATGAACTGGATTACCAGAAAAACGCTTTACTCCCGGTCGTTGAGGTCCAACCTAACCGGTCCCACACGTCAGAGCGGTTTTTTTTCACCCACAGCCGCACATGGTTTCCTTGGTGTCATGACGGCACGGCTACCGGCCACTGCAGCTAGGTCATCCGACCACTATGCTCCGGATGCGGCATTGCCGTACCCGCAGCCGATGTCCGATTCGCCCGTGATGCCGAGTCTGAAGACGCTCATGTCGCATGTCATGCGCGTCGCCCAGATCGCCGTGTTCGACGCCATCGGACACGATCTCCAACTGATTTCGTTCCAATGCGGCGCATCAACGGGCGAGCCGTTCGGGCTCAGTGCCCGACAGGTGGCCGCCGGTTCACTCTGGACAGAGAACATCTACCCTCCGGATCGGGACGGATTGCGCGCACACATCGGCAGGAGCACTCCGCTCGCGAACAGCGACTTCTTCGACTACCGCATCATCATCGGAGAGGGCGAACTGCTGTGGGTCAGACACTGGGTTCTCGACCGGTCGCCGACCGGGAACGCCGTCGTCCACTTTCTGAACCTGATCATGCCGATTCCGGAGCAGAAGCACCTCGAGTGGGAGTGCCTGCGGGTCAGCGAGCGCGAATGCAATCGCATCGGCCAGGAACTGCACGACGACCTTTGCCAGGTGCTCGCCGGTCTCGCTTTCATGATGCGGGTCGTGAGCCAGCATGCCCGGCGCGTGGATCCCGCGCTCGCGGCCGAAATCGACGAATTCAACACGCACCTGGCCGGTGCCACCGACCGCGTGCGCTCAATGGCACACGGTCTGTTTCCGGCGCAGCTGAAGTACTCGACCGTCCAGCACGCGCTGACCGCTTTCGCCGCGGAGGCGCGCGTGCTGTTTCGCATTGAACTGACCATAGCCCTTCCGAAGAAGCTGCCACGTCATACACCCGAGATGATCGTGCATGTGTATCGCATCGCCCAGGAGGCCGTCAGCAACGCCGTCCGTCATGGCAAGGCCACCAGCGTCAGGATCGCCCTGGCCACAAACCCGAAGGGCGTCGTCATGCGCGTCGAGGACAACGGTCAGGGGCTTCCCGAGGAATCGCAACGCCCCGAAGGGATCGGGATGCACGTGATGAAATACAGGGCCCGCGTGCTCGGCGGCACCTTCAACATAGAGAACCTACTCCCCCACGGAGTCATCGCGACCCTGGCGTACCCGGTCGCACACCCCACCACCGTGCTCAACTCTGAATCCCCCACATCTTCGTGAAAACTCGTATTTTCGTCGTGGACGATCACGCCCTCATTCGAAGGGGGCTCGCAACCCTCATCGGTGGTGAAACCGACATGGAGGTGTGCGGTCAGGCCGAGGATGCCGCCAGCGCGCTCAGCCAGATCATGAAGATCCAGCCCGATCTCGTCATCGTCGACATCTCGCTCAAGGGGAACTCCGGGCTGGAACTCATCAAGAACATCAAGGCCTTCAGCCCCAAGATCCAGATCCTGGTGCTTTCGATGCACCACGAATCCATCTACGCGCTGCGCGTGCTCAAGGCCGGCGCCCGCGCGTACGTGATGAAGCAGGACGTCGTGAACAAGGTCCTCGACGCCATCCGCCGGATTCGCAACGGCCAGCTCTACGTCAGCGATGAGGTCGCGAACCAGATGCTCAACCGCCTCGTCAGCGGCGAGACCGCCGAGGATGCCTCCCCTGTCGCAACGCTCAGCGACCGCGAACTCGAAATCGTCAACCTGATCGGCCACGGCATGCTCACCCGCGAAATCGCGTCGCAGCTTCACGTCAGTATCAAGACGGTCGAGACGCACCGGGCCCACATCAAGGACAAGCTCAACCTCCGCAACGCGACGCAGCTCGTGCAGTTCTGCGTGAGGTGGGTCGAGGAAAACAACGCCGGGACCGAGGCGATGACGCCCAGCCCCGCGTCCTGCTGAGCGCGGGGCCCAGCTCGGTTTCGCGCAGCGACGCGGGAACCCCGCGACTGCGGTCTGCCTTCGGAATCTCAGCCGGCAAACGCGTGCTCGGCGGCGCGGATCGCGCTTTCGCTGAAACACTCGAGAAGCTGGGGCTTTGTGAACGGCTTGGCCAGTACGCCCGCCGCACCCGCAGCCGAGGCCGCGGCGATCAACTCGGGCCGCACCACGCCGGTCATGAGCCACGCGACCAGCGGACGATGTTCCTCGACCGCCCGGCGGTGCAGCTCGCGGCATACTTCGACTCCGTTCATGCCCGGCATGTCGACGTCGATCATCGCGCCTTCGAACGGCTGCGTCTCGTAAACCCGCAGTCCCACCATTCCGTTTTCGGCGGATATGGAGCGATGGCCTCCCGACTTCAGCATCGCCTGGACGACATCCCGGACCATCGGGTTGTCGTCGATGACAAGTATCATCGCGGGCATCGGGCTAGGATGGAAGCCGCCGGACAGTCCGCAAGGACCGCCGGGCCGTTCGAGCCCTGATTATTCGATCAGGGATCTTCCGATATTCGCACATCAGGCCGCCAGGGTGCGGATCGCAGTCCGCATTTGCCAACGTCCGACGCTTTCCCAGATTCGTCGGACTGCATGCATTCGCGACGCATTGCCGCCCTAGTTCTGGCCGTCACTGCCACGCTCCGCGGGGCCGAGGTGGGATATCCCGCCGCCGTCGCGCTCGCTAAGGCCGGACGCTACCCCGAGGCACGCGACGCACTCCAGGCGATCGTCGACCGGGAGCCCGCCAACGCGGAGGCCTGGCATGAACTGGGGGTGGTCTGGAAGGCGCGCCGCGACAACGCGGCGTACGAGGAGGCTGTTCGCTGCTTCAGGAAAGCCGTCGAGCGTGAACCCAAAAACGCCGCCTTCCTCGCGGACTTCGGCGGCACGTCACTCGAACTCGCCGGCCGCACCAATTCGCTTTCAGCCGCGAGGGAGGGCAAGGCGGCACTCGAGAAGGCGGTGGGGATGGACCCGTCGAACCTGGATGCGCGAGAGGGCCTTTTCCAGTTCTACCTCCGAGCGCCGTTCTTCGTTGGCGGCAGCACGGCCAAGGCCGATGCCGAACTCGCCCAAATTCGGGCCCGGGACCCGGAGCGGGCGACAGCTCTGGCAGTCCTGGCTAGGGCCAGCATGAAGGATTACGCGGGCGCGTTCCGCCTGTGCGACGAGGCGCTTGCAAGGAATCCCAACGACTACACGGCGCTTTATCAGTATGGCAGGACGGCGAGCGTGAGCGGGACGAATCTGCAACGGGGGGTTGAATGCCTGAGAAAGGCGCTCACCCTCGAGCCGCCGCACCCCGCGTCCCCGACTCACAGCAATCTCTGGTACCGGCTCGGCGACATCGAAGAGAAGCTGGGAAATCCCGCCGAGGCACGCGCGGCGTATGAAAATGCCGTGGAGCTCGACCCGGCCAATCGACAGGCGCAGTCGGGCCTCGGACATCTTCCGACCACGCCGCAGGACGCTAGGCAGCCGTGACGCTGTCGCGAAGCGGCGTTTCCTCCAGCGCGCGTCGGAGGTCCTCCGCCCGCACCGGCTTTGTAAGGAAGTCGCTCATTCCGGCGGCAAGACACCGGTCGCGATCGCCGACGGACGCGTTTGCCGTCATCGCCACGATCCGCGGCCGCTGTTCCGCGCCCACTCGCGCGCAAATTTCCCGCGACGCCTGCAGGCCATCCACCTCGGGCATCTGCACATCCATCAGGATCAGGTCATATCGCTGGCGAAGCGCCGCATCGATGGCCTCCCGACCGTTTGAAACGACGTCGGTCTTGTAGCCGAGGCGCTGGAGCATGAGCGTGGCAACGCGCTGGTTCACGGGATTGTCCTCGGCGAGGAGGATCGTGAGCGGTCGATCGATCGCCAGCGCTGCAGCCCGATCGCCCGGCGCTCCGGCCTGTGTCGTCCGCCCCTGGAGCACGTCACAGAGGAGATCGAAAAGCGCACCGACCTTCACCGGCTTGTTCACCGTGCCCGCGACACCGCAGTCCGGCCCTAGACGCGGCTGCCCGGGGACGGTCATCATCGCCACCGGAATGGGCGTCCCCTGCCCGGCCCGCCGCAATTCGTTCGCCGCCTGAAGGCCGTTCGTTTCGCCCAGCTCGAAATCCACCAGCAGAAGATCGAACGTCTCCCCTTTCTTCAGCAAGGCCAGCGCATCGGACGTCGAGTTCACCGCCCGCGGAACCATTCCCCAAAGCACCGTCTGCTGGCACAGCACGCGACAGCACGTCGGGTTGTCGTCGACAATCAGGAGCCGGCGGCCCTCGAGAGCCGGCACACGCCCGACGGCATACGGCCGGGTCGGAGACGGGGCCGGCGGCACCTCAATCTCGAAACAGAACGTGCTGCCCTTGCCCGGGACGCTCTCGACCCAGATCCTGCCATCCATCAGCTCGACAATCCGCTTGCTGATGGCGAGCCCCAGGCCGGTGCCGCCAAACTGCCTCGTCGTCGAGGCGTCGACCTGGCTGAAAGTCTTGAACAGCCGATCCATCCGGTCGGGCGGTATTCCGATGCCCGAGTCGTGAACGGCAAAGCGCAGTCGCACCCGGCCGCTGTCCTGGGCCGGCTGCGTTCCGACGGTAAGGAACACCTCGCCTTTCGCCGTGAACTTAACGGCGTTGCTCAAGAGGTTCACGATGACCTGGCGCAGCCTGACAACGTCCGCGGTGATCGCCGGCGGCACGGTCGCATCGATCGCACAGATGAGGTTGAGCTTCTTCTCGGCCGCACGGCCGGCCAGCACGTCCACCGCCGCCTCGATCGCGTCCCGCAGGTCAAACCCGCGGTGCTCGAGCTCAAGTCTCCCGGACTCGATCTTCGAGTAGTCCAGAATGTCGTTCACCAACGCGAGCAGTCCGTCGCCGCTCGATCGGATGGTCTCGGCAAACTCGCGCTGATCCTTCTGGAGTTCCGTCCCGAGCAGGAAACCGCTCATGCCGATGATCGCATTCAGCGGAGTGCGGATCTCGTGACTCATGTTGGCCAGGAACTCGGACTTCGCGACGGTGGCTGCCGCCGCCTCCTGGGCCAGTCGGTGCGCACGCTCGAGCGCGTCCTCCAACTGCCTGTTGAGGTCTTCCGCCTGGTCGCGCGCGAACTCGATCTCAGCCTGGACGCGGCGCTCGGTCGTGACGTCCCAGTGGACCGCCACCATGCGCACTGCACGGCCGGCGGGGTTTCTCTGCACATGCGCGCGCGCCCGGACATCGCGGGTTTCCCCGTCGGCCCGCACGATGCGGAACGCGGTGTTGTAGGGGGTCTTCGCTTCGAGGGCGTCCCGAAGCTCCTTGTCGGCCAGCGCCCGATCCTCCGGGTGAACCCGCTCACGCCAGGCGCCAAGTGATCCGTCGAAGGTCGCAGGATTGAGACCGTACAGCTCCATCATCCGCGCATCGCACACGAGCTTGTTCTGGACGAGATCGTAATCCCAGATTCCCACCTGCGCCGCCTCGGTCGCCAGTTGCAGGCGCTCGGTGAGCGACTGCACGCGGAGTTCGACCGCCTTGCGCTCGGTGATGTCCATCGACCGTCCGACAAGTCGCACGACCTTCCCTGCAGGATCGCGCAGCGGCATCAGCCGCGTGAGCCACCAGAGCAGACGCCCACGGACAAAAAACGGCTCCTCGTACTCGACCGCACCGGCGGCCTCAGCGCCGCGCTTGAGACTGGCGCGCAGGCACGCCGCCATCTCCGCGGGAATCACCGGCACCAGTTCCTGCGGCGTACGCCCCCGGATCTCGGCCGCGCTGATCCCCGTGAGCTTCTCGTAGGCAGGGTTGACCTCGAGGAACCGGAAGTCCCCGTCCGGCAGCACATCGACCAGGAACACGCCAAGGTCGACGCTCGCCAGGATGCTGTGAAGCAGCGCCCGGTTCTGCTCGTGTGCCTGCTCCGAAAGCCGTCGCTCGGTCACATCCGCAATGAAGCCGTGCCACACGATCGAGCCGTCAGCCTGTTTCTCCGGAAGCGAGTTGCCCCACAACCACCGGATCTTCCCGTGCGGATCGATCGCGCGAAACTCGCATTGGCAGCGAACCGTGGATTGAGCGCATTCCAGGAAGAAGTCCTTTGCCCGCTGCCGGTCCTCCGGATGAATCGCATCCCAGAATTTCGTGGCATCCGCGGCGACGGTTTCCGGCGCGACGCCAAAGATGTCCCGTATCCCCTCGCTCACATACGGCATGCACTGCCGTCCGTCCGGATGGAGCCTGATCTGAAACACCATGCCGGGCACCTGCAGTGCGATCTTCGCCAGCCGCGTGTCGATCTCGCGGCGCTCGCGCTCGACCACCTTCGACTCCGTCGTGTCGGTGACGATGACCAGGTAGCCGCAGACGGCGTTGCCATTGCCGAGCGGCGTGACGGACAGCCGGGCGGGAAACGTCGTGCCGTCCGAGCGGATACAGGTCCACTCCCGCTCCTCGTGTTCGTCGGCAAGGCGCGCACGGCCGAGGATTGCGTCGAGGGGGCTCCTGGCATCGCGTCCGATTTCCGCCGAAAGCTCACGCATCCGCGCCGCCAGCTCCGCCGGGTCGGCAAGCCGGCTCAAAGACGCCTTCCCAGCCATCGCTTCGGCCCCGCACCGGAACATCTGCTCGGCGCCCCGGCTGAAGGTCTCGATCATCCCGTCCGCGTCGGTGGATATCACCGCATGGACCGAATGGGCCAGGACGTGGTCGCGCACCACGTCGGCCCGTCGCCGACGGCGCCTGGCAGCCCCGGAACCGACCCAAAAGACGAAGCCACCCAGGAATCCCGCCGCAACCAGACCCCATGCGAAGGAGCGGGCATGGAAGCCATCAACCTTCGCCGTTACCGCCAGCACTGATCCGCCCGCCGCAATCGCGGCCGGCCCTATGATGGGCCAAGTATGTGCGAAACTGAGGAAGCGGGCGCGGACGGATGGCATGGCATGGCGGCTGCGACGTGCAGCTCCCGCCTGAGGTTTGGGAAGTTATCGCGGCGAATAAAGACGAAACACCAGGAGGCACGCGCGAACGGGCGCCTCCCACCGGCTGCAAAATGAATTTGCGAGGCGCAAGCCGGGCCTACGGATGATCCTCGAATGAGAGGTCGTCGCTCGACGCGCGGGCAGTCACGATATCCGCCGTCCCGTTGGACGTGCCATTGGAATGATGCGCGTGGCCGTTTGAGTCGCCGTTGCCGCCGGCACGATGGAAGCCGGGCCTCGCGGGCATGCGGGAACCCTGCCTGGCGGGCGTTCGGGAAGCGGTCGTCATTCTGGCGGTCGTCGGAGCGGCCCCGGGCGCATCGACGCCGCGGACCATCTGCATCAGCGCGTCGACTGCAAGCCGGACCTGCCCCGCCTGCGCCTTCAGCTCCTCGGAGGCAGCCGCGGACTGCTGCGCGAGCGCCGCGTTGTCCTGCGTGATCTTGTCCATGCTCGCGACGGCGCTGTTGAGCTGCCCGATTCCCTCGCTCTGCTCGTGTGAGGACTGCGCGATCTCGGCAATGCGCTCATCGAGCTGGCGGGTCTTCTCAACGATGGCCGTGAGGTTCACCGCCATCTTGTCGCTGATGCGCACGCCTTGTTCGCTCTTCTCCGTCGAAGCGGAAATCTTCTCGGCGGTCTCACGCGCGGCCTGGGCCGACCGCTGCGCCAGATTGCGGACCTCGTCGGCGACCACCGCAAAGCCCAGACCGGCCTCGCCGGCACGCGCGGCCTCGACCGCGGCGTTCAGGGCGAGGATGTTCGTCTGGAACGCGATCTCGTCGATGGTCTTGATGATCTTCGAAATTTCCACGCTGGAGCCCTTGATGGCGTTCATCGCCGCCTTCATCTGCTCCATCTCGGCGGCACCGGCATCCGCGGTCTGACGGGCCTGGTTCGCAAGCGCCTTCGCGTTCTGCGCATTTTCCGAGTTCCGCTGCGTCATGCTGGCCATTTCGTGAAGCGAGGAACTCGTCTCCTCGAGCGACGAGGCCTGCTGGGTGGCTCCGCTGGCCATTGC
>JAJYAR010000494.1 GCA_021779435.1 bacterium | reverse complement strand
CGCATGATCGTTTGCAGTAATGTTTGGTATTGTAAATTACCAGCTAAAGCTTTGTAAATCATTCGACACGAAACTCCGGCTGGCCGTCGCCGGAACCGGCCAGCCCGCGGGGGAAAAAGGCAAGGACTTCCATGATGCAACGCGAGTCGACGCCCGCGCGCCGTGCCACCTTTCCTCCCGCCGGGCGTTCTCGCCGAAACGGCCAGCCATCGCCCCAAGTCGCCGCCACCATCACGCCGGCGGACCCGCTCGCGACGCTGCGAGCACTCGCGCAACGCTACGACATCGCGCTCGACAACATCTCCGTCGGCATCAGCTTCTTCGATGCCCAGTATCGCCTGTTGCTGCACAACCGCCGCTATGCGCAGATTTACGGGCTCACGCCCCGACAGGTGCGCGCCGGCATGACGTTGGCTCGCATCATGGCGCTACGCGCGCGCGTCGGCGCGGTGCCGCAGAACATGGCGCCGGACGACTACGTGGCCTGGACCCAGGCCGAGGGCCGGCGCAACTCCAGCGCCGGCAGCATGGTTGAACTCAAGAACGGCCGTGTCCTGCTGGTGCGCTTCCGGCCCTTGCCCGATGGCGGCGTCGTCTCCACGCACGAGGACATCACCGAGCGCCGGATGGCCGAGATGCGCATCGCCTACATGGCGCATCACGACGCCATGACCGGCCTGCCCAACCGCGCGCTGCTGCGCGAACGGCTGGACGAGGCATTGACCGACGCCGCCGCGGGCCAGCCCTGCGCGCTGCTCAGCGTCGATCTGGACGACTTCAAGACCATCAACGACGCGCTTGGCGCCAAGCTCGGCGACGCGGTGCTGCGCGCCACCGCCAACCGGCTGCGCGAGGCGCTGCCGAGCGGGGATATCCTCGCGCGACTCGGCGCGGACGAGTTCGCCATCGTCCAGCGCGCCGCCAACCAGCCGGTGGCCGCGACGGCGCTCGGCGAACGGCTGCTGCGCGAAATCGCCCGCCCGTTACAGATCGATGGGCACTGCGTCGTGCTCAGCGCCAGCATCGGCATCGCGCTGGCCCCCCGCGACGGGCACGAGGCGGACGAAGTGCTGCGCCACGCCGATCTCGCGCTGTCCACCGCCAAGGCCGGCGGCCGGGGCCGCGTGGCGACCTTCGCACCCACCATGGATTCCGCCCTGCAGCGCCGCCGCGCCCTGGAGGCCGACCTGCGCGTGGCGGTGGCGACCGGGACGCTGGCGCTGGCGTATCAGCCGATCGCCAATCTGCGGACCGGCCGTGTCACCGGGTTCGAGGCGCTGCTGCGTTGGGAGAGGCCCGGCTTCGGCCAGGTCTCGCCGGCGGAATTCATCCCGATGGCCGAGGAAAACGGCCTGATCGTACCGCTCGGCGAATGGGTGCTGCACCGTGCCTGCGTCGAGGCGGCGCGCTGGCCACGCTGGGTGAAAGTCGCCGTCAACGTCTCCGCCGCCCAGTTCCGCGCCCCGGGCCTGTACGACACGGTGGCCGATGCCCTGCGCGGCACCGGCCTCGCCCCGGCGCGCCTGGAACTGGAGATCACCGAGTCGGCGATGATGGAGAACTGGGTGGACACCGCCGCCCTGCTGCAACGCCTCAAGCAACTGGGCGTGCGCATCGCGATGGACGATTTCGGCACCGGTTACTCGTCGCTGAGCTACCTGCGGAAATTCCCGTTCGACAAGATCAAGATCGATCAAGCGTTCATCCGCGAACTCACCGGCAACAGTCAGTGTGTCGCCATCGTGCGCGCCATCCTGGCGCTGTGCGCGGCGCTGGGCATGACCACCACGGCCGAGGGTGTGGAGACGCAGGAGCAACTGGACATCCTGATCGCCGAAGGATGCTCCGAGGTGCAGGGCTATCTGCTGAGCACGCCGCGCCCGCCCAACGAGGTGCCGGCGCTGCTGGAGCGGCTCGACAGCGCCGGCCCCGCGGCGCGCCCCGTCAGGCGCCCTGCGTTCGCGCCGGAGCCGCGTGAGGCGGGCTGACCGCGATCGTCGCCGGCGGCGCGCCATACACCTCGCGCGCGCGCTTGAGGAAGGCATTCACCATCAACCGCACCGCCTCGTTGAACACAACGCCGATGGCGGCTTGCAGCAGGCGGCTGCGGAACTCGAAATCCACGAAGAAATCGACGCGGCAGCCCTTCGGATCGGGCGAGAACGTCCACTGGTTCTTCAGATAGCGGAACGGCCCGTTCTCGTAGCGCACCCGCACCTGGCGCGGCCGGTCGAGCACGACGCGGCTGGTGAAGTTCTCCCGGAACGGACCGAAACCTATGGTCAGGTCCGCGACAAGCTCCGCCTCGGAGCGCGAGCGTACACGGGCGCCGGCGCACCATGGCAGGAATTGCGGGTATTTGCCGACATCGGCAACGAGGTCGAACAGCTGCTCCGGCCGATAGGCCACCAGCTTGGTTTCGGCATGCGTCGGCATCGGCTCAGTCGCGCGCCGCCAAACGCGCCTCCCGCGCCGCCCGCAGCGCCGCGAAGTCGGCATCCGCGTGATACGAGCTGCGGGTGAGCGGGGTTGCCGAAACCAGCAAAAACCCCTTGGCACGGGCGATCTTCGCGTAGTCCTCGAACTGCTCGGGGGTGACGAACTCGGCCACGGCGGCGTGCTTGACGGTGGGTTGCAGGTATTGCCCAATCGTCAGGAAATCGACATCCGCGACGCGGAAATCGTCCATCACCTGCATGATTTC
>JAJYAR010000043.1 GCA_021779435.1 bacterium | reverse complement strand
CGCGGCTCGCGGGGCTCGAACGGACGGCCTTCGCGATTTTCGCGACGCTCGCGTTCCGGGCGGAAGCTCGGACGCTCGTCGCGCTGCGAAGCGGGCTGCTGAGCTTCCCACTGCACGGACGTGCGCTTCGGCTGCTCAGGCGGAAGAATATTCAATTCAGCCTTTTCGCCGCTGTCGGAGACCGGCTCGGGGGTCTCCCTGACGGCAGGGGCGGGGGCTGCTGCCGGAACGGGCGCCGCCTCGGAGACGACGGGCGCGGGTGCCGGGGTGGGTACGGGGGCGGCCTGCGGTATAACCACAGGCTCGTTGGCGCGAGGCGTCGTCACTGCGGTTTCCCCAGTGAACGGGTTCTTGAACTCGGACTGCGTCGCAACGACCTCGATGGAGGTCGGCTTGTAGCCTGTCGGGGCAGGCGTGGCACTGGGGACGGCTGCGGTAGCACGCTTGCCGCGAGCAAGCCCGGAACCACGTGTGCTGCCGAACGTTCCGACTTCGGGTGCCGCGCTGGCGGGGGAAGCCACTTTGGCTTCGGTATTCTCCGCGCGCGGGGCTTCCGCTTTCACCGGCGCGTCGGACTGCGCGGGTGCGGGTAAGTCGGCGGGAGCCGGGACGGGCTCGCCAGACTTTTCGTTATCTGACATGTGTGTGTTGTTTTTGTAAGGTGCTCATCCTGCAACACAAGAGAGCGACCGGTTGGTTGAGACACCCGGAGCGCCGAAGCGCTCAACGCGTGCATTGAGGCCTCAAGATCGAGGCATAATGTCCGGGGGGCAACTGAAAACTCAGTGCCTGTCAAGCCGGCGCTGACCCATCTGCCGCGCCTGCCGTCCCCTGTGACACAAAGGCAGAATCTTGTTTTCCCGCGCGCAGATCGCGCTTTGACCTCCGATCTTGCGGCAAGAAAGCCCCATCGACACACGGCCGGCCCTAGCCAGATCAATGGTCCGACGGGCAGGCTGTTCCAGCGGAAGTACCTCCGCAGCCAGGCTCGCTCTCAGCGGAGCACGACGAACGCGGCGGTGACGTCGACCGCCGTGTTGCCGTCCTCGACGATCCTGGCCTTGAGCTTCAACTTGGCCTGGCCGTAGCGCTGAAGCCCGTCGCGAAACTCGGTGATCGCCGCCTGGGCAGGGCGTTCGCAAATCGCGCGCAGATCGCCGATGACCGGCCGGCGATACGCCGCGCGACTTTCCTTCACCACGATCCGCCACTCGGTCTTTTCGGCGCCCTTTTCGTTCTTCATCAATTCCCACACGACGCCGTAGCCGGCGAGCGTGGCCAGCGACACCAGGCTTCCGCCGAACGCGGTGTTCAGCGAATTCTTGTTCTGCTCCTTCGGGGCACGGAGAACCAGCGCCCGCTCGTCACTCAGCTCAACGCCGACGCCCATCGCCTTCGCGAGAGGGATCATCTCATGCAGGAAAAGCTCCAGCGCTGGTACCTTGACCGATTTCATTCGACCTGAACTTGGCTGGTTTTCACCGACGCGTCAAAACCTCTGCGGCCCCAGCCGCTTTTCGGGATTTTCGGCTCAAGTTCGGCCCGAGCGCGCCGAGCGGGGATCTGCTCGTCGCCTTCCCCCGTGGTGGAACCCGCTGTCCCCAGCGGGGTTGATCCGATTACGAAGTGACCGGCGAAATTCTCCGCTCCAAGCACGCTGGGGACAGCGTGCTCGACCGTCCCTGATGCGCCCGGGCCGGGGCGCCTACTTCGCTTCCGACTCCGGTAGTGTCCCGGCAAGGACAGTCACCATCGTGTCGGGGTGGAGCACGCTGCGGATCGACGCGTTGACCTCGTCGAGTTTCAACGCCTCCACACGCAGCGGAAACTGGTCGACCCACTCCGGACCGTAGCCGCGCTGCACCGCATTGAGCAGCGTGGCGGCGAGTCCGCCGGTCGTCGAGAGGTTGACCTTGTACGTGCCGGTGATCGTCACCTTGAAATTCTTCAGTTCGTCGGCCGTGACACCCTGCGAGCAGAACTGCCGGAGTTCGCGCAGGGTCGAGGCGATCCCCTTGTCGAGTAGCTCGGGCGCGAACGTTCCCTCGATGTACCAGCTGCCATCCGCGAACGTGTCGGAGTCGAGCCTCGCGCCGATGCCGTAGGTGAGGCCCTCGCGATTCCGGACATGGTCGAGCAGACGCGCGCTGAAAAAGCCGCTGCCGAGAACCGCCGTGGCGATGTTGAGCGGCTGGTATTCAGGATCTGCGTACCGCATCGTCGACGGTTGCCCGATCATGAGGGTGACGCTCGTCTTGCCCGGCATGTTCACGCGCTCGACGACCGCCTTTGCCGGCGGGGCGGCCTTCTGCGCCGCCGGGATGGGCTTGCCGCCCTGCCACCCTCCGAACGCGCCGCCCACTGCGCGTTCGACTTCTCCGAGGTCCACGTCGCCGACGAAGACCAGATGGCACGAGGCCGGACCGTAGTTTGCCGCGTGAAACGCCTTCACCTGGTCGAGCGTGGCCGACTCGACGTCGGCAAGGTACTTCTCGGGTGCGGGCGGTCGGTTCGGATGCCCCTGCGGGAAGACGGCCCGTTCGAACGCATTCTCCGCGCGGAATCCGGTGTCCTCGAGCGCACGATGATACCGCCCTGCGATCTGCTTCTTCAGCTTTTCGAACTCGTCGGCGTCGAAGCGCGGCGTCCTCAGCTGCTCGGCGATCAGCCCGAGGACAAACGGGAGATCCTTCCGCAGGCATTTCGCCGAGACCGTCGCCGTGTGAGTGCCGGTCGAGAAGCCCACCATCGCGCCGGTCTGCTCGAGCAGCGCGGCGAGGGCGAACTTGTCGTTCCGCGTGGTGCCCTTGTCCAGCATGCCCGCCGTGAGGTCCGCGATCGCCGCATTTTCGGGCGGGTTGAACACGTCGCCCCCGCTCCAGGACCCGCGGATCGTCACCACCTCCTCGATGGATGTCGGGAGCGTGAGAACGTCGATGCCTGCGATCGTCCGCCGCCGGACGCGGGGTGCAATCGCAGCGGAACCCGCCTGTCCGGCAGGGGCCGCCGCAGCGTCACGGGCCTGCGCGGAAGGCTCGCGCGCCAGCAGCGGCGCTGCCTCCGGGGTGCGGTAGAAATTGGGATGACCCGCCGCCGAGCGTTTTGGCGCGGTGTCCGCCGCGCCACCCTTCGCGTTTGCCGCCGGCGCTTCCGGCTGCGGGATGAACCAGCCTGTCGTGCTCTGATCTAGGTCGAGGTACGTTTTTGCGACCCGGTTCACGTCCGCCGCGGACACCGCCTTGATCTTCTCGGGGCCAAACAGGTAGTAGCTCCAGTCGCCAACGGCGATGCACTCGTTGATCTCCCCCGCGATCGCGAACGAGCCGTCACGCCGGTAGGCCGTGCTGGCCGAAAGCTTGTTGATGGCGCGGGAGACCTCCTCGTTGGTGACGCCGCCCGATTTGAGCTTTTCCACCTCCGTGAGGAGCGCCTTCTCGACCTGCTCATGCGTGACGCCAGGTGCGAGCAGTGCGGTGAACGTGAAAAGGCTGTTGTCGTGAAAGAACCCTTTTGCCGCATCGGCGCTGATGGCCAGGTTCGTGTCGATCAGCGCGCGGTACAGCCTGCTCGTCTTGCCGTCGGCGAGCACGTCGGCGAGGACCTCGAGCGCAGCCTGATCCTGATGCAGGGTGGGCGGCGCCTTGTACGCGATTTCGACGGCACCGACTTCGCCGGGACGCCGGACCGTCACGCGGCGGGGCCCGGATTGCGGAGGCTCTTCGGTGTAAACGGTCGGAAGGGGTTTCGGGGAGCGTGGAATCGCACCGAAGTATTGTTTCACCAACCCGAGAGCTCGGGCGGGCTGAAAGTCGCCGATGATCGTGACCGTCGCGTTATCCGGCCAATAGAAGGTGTTGTAGAACTCGCGGAGCTTCCCGATCGAGACCTTCTCGATGTCCGACCGCCAGCCGATGGTCGGGTGGTGGTACGGATGAGCGATGAAGGCGGCGGCGGTGACCTCCTTGTCGAGCGCCTCGGCGGGGTCGTTTTCACCGCGCTCGAACTCGTTCCGGACGACGGTCATCTCGGGCTGCCGGTCCTCCTCGCGCAGGAGGAGCCCGCGCATCCGGTCAGCCTCGAGTTGCACGGCCAGCTCGAGGTTGTTGCTCGGGAGGTTCTCGTAGTAGTTCGTGCGGTCGAGCCAGGTGCTCGCGTTGTTGATGCCGCCCACGCGGTCCATCATCGTGTCGAAGCTCTTTCCGTTCGCCGCGTTGAAGTTCGTGCTGCCCTTGAACATCATGTGCTCGAGGATGTGCGTCGCGCCCGTGGTGCCGGTGACCTCGTTGCGAGAGCCGACGCGGAACGTGACCATGAACGTCAGCACCGGAGCCGAATGGTCCTCGAAGAGCAGCACGTCGAGTCCGTTGGAATCCAGCGTGTACTCGGCAATTCGTCCCACCGTCTTTACGGCGGTGTACCCGTCGACGGGAGCGGCTGAGGTCTGTGCGGCGGCGGCGGTCTGGCCGGTGCCCCGGACCGAGGTGAGGAACGCGATGGCGAGGAGTGCGGCGAATCGTTTCATCGTGGAAGAGGGGAGCCGAACAGTGGCGCGAACCGCCGCTTCCGCCAAGTCGTTACGCCGTATTTGCCGGGATGAACCGGCCTTGCCTTCCCGGGCGACTGAATTTTCCGAAATTCCTGTCCAAAACCGGGCAGCGGGTGGAAGTAGTAGTGATGCATGGGTCCGGTCTGCCCCTGAACACTCTCCCCGCTGAACAGCAGCGGTTTCTTTCGCTCTTTCTCCGCAGTGAGAAGGAGATCTTCCGCTACGTAGCTGCGCTGGTCCCGAACATTGCCGACGCCGAGGATATCGTTCAACAAACCGCGGTCGCGCTGTGGGAAAAGTTCGATGCCTATGACCCGCAGCAGCCGTTCACCCCGTGGGCGTGTCGCTTCGCCTTGAACAAGGCGCGTCAATGGATCGAGCGTCGCCAGCGCTGGCAGGCTCTGCTCGAACAAGGGCTGGCCGAGGAAGTCGCGGCGCGCCGGGATGAGTTGCGGCCGGATCTCGAGAGCCGCCTGCGCCATCTGGACAAATGCCTGGCCAGTTTGCCGGACGACCAGAGGTCGCTCGTGGAAGGCTATTACTACCGTCGCGTTGCCGTAGACTCCCTGGCCGAAGCCTCAGGCAAGACAGTGGTCGCCACCTACAAGACGCTTCAACGGGTTCGACACGCGCTTCGGCTCTGCATCGAAGGTGCCGCCAAACCGGAGTCGGTTTCATGAAGATCGCCTATCCTTCGGCGGAGTTCAACGACGCGGTGGCGGCCGTGTGTCATGGAGTGGCCTCGGACGAACAGGTCAGGTCGTTGAACGAGCTTCTCCGAAACAGCGCCCATGCCCGGGACGAGTACATCCTGATGCTTGAACTTCATTCCCGACTGGCATCTGACCGGGACCTGTTCGTGGCGTCGGAATCCGAGCATCCGGCGGTGGCGGCGCCGAGCATTGTGCCACGGCAGGCGGAATTGCCGTCCCGCGTGCCGGGTCGCGCCCGCCGCCGCGCAGCGCTTTGGGGCCTTGCGATCGCGGCGGCGGTGGCCCTGCTGGCAACGGGAGCATGGTTTTCGAGCCTGGTTCACCGGACACCCGCGGTGGCGACAAGCCGGGCCGTTGCGCTCCTCGGTGAAGCAGCGGGTGTGCAGTGGACGCACCCCGGAGCGAACCCTGGTGTGGGCGCGCCATTGGAGCCAGGTTGGCTGCGGCTCGACTCCGGACTGGTGCAAGTCGTCTTCTACAGTGGCGCGCGGGTTGTCGTCGAAGGTCCTGCCGAGTTTCAGATTGTGTCCGCCAGCCAGGCGTTTTGTCGCCGGGGGAAGATCTCGGCGGAAGTCCCACCTCAGGCACGGGGATTCCGGATCGACACGCCGCAAGGCAAGGTGACCGATCTTGGCACCGCCTTCGGCCTGGATGTGTACGACGGGCGAACCGAGCTGCACGTATTCAAGGGCGAGGTGACGCTCCAGACCGCTTCCGCGCGAAACGACGGCAATCTTCAGGAGGGCTCGGGTGCGGTCATCGAAAGCTCGGTTGCTCCACGCCGCATCGTCGCCAGCCGTGCAGCCTTTGCGTCGCTGTTCGACATGCAGACAAGATCGTTGGCTGCAGAAGCACTGCGTCTTCACGAGTGGCGCATGGCGGGAGAACGCCTCAATCGCGAATCCTCCCTGCTCGTTCGCTTCGACTTCGACGACACGCGACCCTCCCGGTGGCAGCTGCGGAACGTTTCCAAGCAAAACACCGTGACGGGTGATGCGACCGTCGTCGGATGCAGGTGGGGAGAGGGGCGGTGGCCGGGGAAAAACGCGTTGGAGTTTCAGGGTGTGAGCGATCGTGTGCGGCTGAATGTTCCCGGAGAGTTCGATGCATTGACGCTTGCCGCATGGGTGCGCGTGCAGGGGCTCGATCGGAAACTGAATTCCTTGTTCATGTGCGACGGATTCGCCGCCGGCAGCGTCCATTGGCTGGTCCGAAACGACGGTGCATTGGGTGTCACGATTGCCGGTGAACGCGCGGGGATCTATCAAATCGTGTCCACCCCGCCCGTGCTCACGCTCGATCGATTCGGCATGTGGGTGCACCTCGCGGTTGTCATCGATGGCCGCGCCGGTCGTGTGACTCAATACGTCAACGGCCAAGCCGTCGGCGAAGGTGCGTTGCGCATCAAGCCACCCTTCCGTGTTGGCACGGCCGAGCTGGGCAACTGGAACCCGAAGGGCTTCACCGGCTCCGATCCTTTGATGATCCGGAACTTCAGCGGCGCGATGGATGAGTTCTGCCTGTTCGGCCGCCCCTTGGACGCTGGCGAGATCCGGGCTCTGTCCGCCGAGGGCCGGTCGGATGCGGACGCAGTGGCGTCGCGCGACTAGAGACACGCGATCGCATCCGGCTTTCCACGGCATCGCAAACACGCAGGTTCCCGCAGATATTCTTCCTTTGTCCCAATGATCAAGTGCCTCCGACCCGTCTCCGTACTCTCCGTCGTGATGGCAGTCGCCTTCTGGGCGCTGCCGTCCACAACCGCCCTCGCCGCGCCACCGCCGGGCATCCCGGACGGCTGGTCGGACGGCTTCGTGTATGCGAACGGCATTCGCATCCACTACTATCATGCCGTTCCCGCACCGGGGAAACCGGTCATCGTGATGGTGCACGGCGTCACCGACAACGGCCTGTGCTGGACGACGCTCACCTGGAAGCTCCAGGACGCGTACGATATCTACATGGTCGATACGCGTGGCCACGGACTGACTGATCCGTTCACAGCGAGCGATGACGGCGACGTCTTGATCAAGGATGTCGTCGGGTTCGTCCGCGCGATGAACTTCGAGAGGCCGATTCTGATCGGTCATTCGATGGGCGGTGCGACCGTGATGCGCGTCGGCGCCGAGTATCCTGACGTGGCAAAGGCGGTCGTCATGCTGGACCCGGCTGGTTTCGGCGGCCTTGGCGGCGGCAGGCCTCCGGGTGGACCGCGTACTCCTGGCGCGAAGGGGGGCTCACCGGAGGCGGCGGCCAACAAGCAGGCTCCCAGCGCACCGGCTGCAACGATGCCGCCGCGCCCCGCGGACCCGCTTGCCACTCCGATGAACGGCTCGCCGGACGTCCTCGTGAAGACGAACAACTACAGCTTCGATGACCTCGTTGCGAAAGCGCACCGGCAGAACCCGAAATGGGATATCGTCGACTGCCAGTATTGGGCGCTGTCGAAGAAACAATATCACGGAGCCTACACGAACGAGGCGTGGCAGGCGATGTCGGGCAGCATGCGCGTCGGCGACGCGCTGTCGAAGATCCCGGTGCCGACCCTCATCCTGAAGGCTGATGCGTCACCCGAGGCGCGGAAGGGCCATCTTGATGCGGCGAAGGTGATGCAGAAGGGCAGGCTCGTTCACGTGGACAATGCCGCGCACAACCTCCACCACGACCAGCTCAGCCGCACGTACGAGCTCCTGAAGGAGTTCCTGTCCACGCTCTGAGCGTCACAGGATTGCCTCTGGACAGGCCGGAGCATGCCTCCGGCCTTCTTCCCTCCTTTCGCTCACGGTCCGCGGCGCTGGCGCGAGGGCGGGCGCGCCTTGTCCTTGTCCTCGCCACGCGAATGACGGGAGGGGCCGACGGTGTCGGCGGACTCCGCTCCCCGCTCGCCCATCGGCTTCGGCGGACCTTCCGTGGTGTCCTTCAGCGTCTGCCGCTCCATTTCCGAATTGAGCTCCGCCCCTAGCAGCACGGCGAACGCGGAAAGATACAGCCACATCAGGAAGACAACGATCGCAGCAAGCGAACCGTACGTCTTGTCGTAGCTTCCGAACTTCGCCACGTAGAGGGAGAACAGCGCCGAGCCTGCGACCCAGAGGAGAGCGGCGGCGGTTGCGCCCCAGCTGACCCACGACCATTTCGCGTCCTCCCGGCTCGGCGCGTAACGGTACATCAGGGCGAGCCCGAAGATGAAACCACCGACGAGGATCGGCCATCGGGCCCAGCTGAGGAGCGTGTCGATGGCGAGTCCGAAGCTCAGGTGCTCGAGCAGCGCAGGAAGAACGGCGACAAGCGCCAGTGCGATGAGCGCCCCGGCGATGATCGCGAACGTAAGCACCAGCGCGATGAGGTTCAGCCGGATGAAACCGCGCTTCTCGCGTTCACCATAGCAGATGTTGAGGCCCTGGATCAGCGCCTTGGTGGCGCTTGCGGCGCCATACAGCGCCACCAGCACGCCGACCAGCGCGCTGATGCCGGCGGCCTGGGTGTTGGAGGTGATCCGCGTCAACTGCTGCTCCAGCACCGGCAGCACCTCCCGCGGCAGGATGCGCGCAAAGGCGGTCACCTGCTGCCCGACCTGCGAAGGATCGGACACGAGACCGTAGATGCCGATGATTGCGGCGAGCGTCGGCACGACCGCGACGAAGGCGTAGAACGCGACGCCCGCTGCCACGATCGTGATATTGTCGATGGAGATCCGGTTGCCGGTCCGCGACAGGATGTCGAGCCACCCCCGCGCGGGGAGTTGGTGGGGTTCCTCCGCTTGGCGCCCGCGGTCGGGTTCGTTGCGAGCCTGGTCTGGTGGTATCACTGGTTTTCTGTATTCGGCGAAGCCCATGGTGAGACATAGGCGGCGGGGGCCGGTGACGCCTTTGCGCACCGGCCGCCCGTGCCCTGGCTTAGATTCCCGGACGCGTCATCGACGGATCCGCCGGTTCGCCGCGGACGCCGAAACCCGGGTTGACGTCGCGCATGGTTCCCGGACTGGCCTCGGCCTCTCCCGCCGGCGTTCCCGCAGGAATGGCGCCGCTCTGCTGCTGCGGCTGCTGGCCGGAGATCTGCCCGAAGGCAAGCCCCTGGGATTGCGCCTCCTGCTTCGCGGCACCGGTGGCCGCCTGCACGACGCGCTTGCCCTTTTCCATGGCCTCACGCCCGGCCTGCTTCGTCCGGTTGCGCAGGCGGTCCACCGCGGGACCTGCCACCCGATTGACGGGCCCGGGTGTCGGAACGGAGATCCCGATGAGCACCCCGACGGCAAGGCAGCCGAGTCCGACCTCGAGCGGATACTCGTCGGCGGTGCGGGTGACCCGTTCCCGTGTCTTGTCGTACACCTCGCGGGAGCGTTGCTGCACCTGCTCCCCGATCTGCGAGGCGCGGTCACGCACCTTCGAGCCGATTTCGGACGCGCGGTCACGTGCTGAACGCAGCTTTTCACGGGTAGTGTCACCGAACTTCGAGAGTTTCTCCTTCACCTGCTCCTTGGCACCGGAGGCCTTGTCCTCCATCGAGCCCTTCATCTGTTCGAACTTGGAGCCGGACTCCTCGGATTCGGAGGACATGCTGCCGGATGGATATTCGAGCGGACGGTCGTAGTGGGTGTCTGGATCGTACAAACCTTCGTCGTCGATCTCGGTGTCTTCGGCTTCCTCGTTCTTGCGGCCGCGCATGGCGGAGTAGGCGAGCCAGGCGGCGCCCGCGGTGATCATCAATATGGGCAGGGGATTCTTTTTCACGGTATCAACGACGGCATGTGATGCTGTTCCGGCCGTCTCGGAGAGTTTGCTGCGGACCCGGTCGGCCGTTTCACTGGCGCCTTCCGAGTGTCCACGGAAAAAACCGATGACTTCGTCGACGATGTGGCGCCCGTGGAGGCGCTCGCCGAGCGCGTCCATGGTGTCGTCCATCCGCCTGCGGGTCATTTCGATGTCTGAGCGGAGCGCTTCGGTCTCGCTCACGGATTTGGGATTCATGGGGAGTGTTGGAGTTTGGCCTGCGCCCAGTCCTTGTTTGCGCGCATCGACTCGATCGTCTTGCGCGGGGCCAGGTCGTCGCTGCTGATCGCCTTCTTCGCGCGCATCACGAGCATCAAGCCGATGACGGCGACGAGCAGGCCTACGAGCGTCGGCGCGAGCCATTGGGCGAGGTCGGCGCTCATCCCGGCACGGACCAGGAGCGAACCGATGAGCAGCCCCAGGCCGATCAGAAGGACAATGACGCCCGCGTAGGCCACGAAACCGCCGATTGCGATCTGTGCGGCATGCGCGCCCATCTTCGAGGCGTTCTCCTTCAACTCGGCCTTTGCAAGGGCGACCTCCTGACGGAGCAAGGTCGTCGTCTCGTCGCGCAGGTCTCGGAGCAGCGCCGGGAGCCCGGTCGTGGGAGGTGATTCGGAATTCATCGTCGGCCTCCTCAGAGCTCGGGAGTCGACAACGGCTCGTCGGCCAGGGCCTCGCTGCCGCTGGCGTTTCCACGGTCCCAGTTCGTCTCCTTGTCCTCCTCCTCCATCATCGCGTCGGATTCAGGGCGCGCCTTCAGGAGATTCCCGATCACGACGCCGGCCACGAGCAGCCCGCCGAAGAATGCGAGCGGATGACGCCGTGCGAGGTTCTCCGCGTCCTCCCGCAGCTGCGAAAAGTCACGCTCGCGGATGTAGTCGGCGATGCCCTGGACGCGGTCGGCAACCTTGTGGGTCGCCCACGCGATGTTGGGATCCTGCTGCTCGAGGGAACGTGCCGACTCGTGCATCGCCGCCCCGTAGCCGCCAATGTGGCTGGCCGTGTCCTGTTTCTTTTCCGAGGCAAGGCGCTGGGCCTCGTCTTTTGCGCGGTTTGCGGTCTCGCGCGCTGTGCTCGTGATGCTCTGCTTCGCCTGAGTCATCATTCCGGTCGTCTCACCCTGACCGCTTTCACTGTCACCGGCCGGGGCGTATTCCATCTGCCGAAGTTTGTGTGGGTTCATAATTTCCTTCCGTCGAGGTTCGGTAGGAAGCGTGGAGCACGGATGGACAGCCCGCTCCCGTTGTGGAGCGGTGCGATTCTCAAGAAAAAGGGCGGGCCGCCGCCTCCAGTGTTCCCCGATGGTGGGACACCGTGCGTCGGTGCTCCGGCCCGCAAGGTGGCGGGCCGTCCCCCCTTCAGCGCGTCAGTTCCCGCTTCGTCTGGCAGCCCGATGCA
>JAJYAR010000042.1:7873-11436 GCA_021779435.1 bacterium | reverse complement strand
GGCCAGTCAGCCAGCGTTGGGAGCGTTTGGCGAGAAAATCGATGTAGGCCGGATGATCATTCAGGCACGGTATCTGGATAAAGGATTCGCCGCCGGCACCTGTGAATGTCTGCTTCCCCTCGACGCTGATTTCCTCGATGGTTTCGAGGCAGTCGGCGACGAAGGCGGGGCAGAGCACGAGCAGCCGCTTCTTCCCCTCGCCGGCAAGTCGCTTCAACTCGTGATCCGTGAACGGAGTGAGCCACGGCTCCCCTGCGAGCCTGGACTGGAACGACACCGAATGCCGGTCTGCGGGTATTCCTGCGCGTGCAACGAGCGCGCGGGTGGTGGCAAGCACCTGGGCGCGGTAGCATGTCGCCTGCACCGGCGAGCACGTCGTGCAGCAGTCGGCAACGATCGTGCAATGGGCCTTCGACGAATCCGCCTTCCGCAGGTGCCTCACCGGGATTCCGTGGAAGCTGAACAGCAAATGATCGTACGGCTGAGTGAGATGCGGGGCCGCAACCGCGTACAGCGCGTCGATGTAGTCGGCGTCCTGATAGAAAGGCTGGACCGTGGAGACCCTGAGCTGCGGCGAAATGCGCGCCGCCTCCTCGTGGACCTTCACGACGACCGTTTCCCACGAGGACATCGCGTAGTGCGGGTATTGCGGAATCAGCAGGATGTCGCGGACGCCGTCCTTCTCCATCTGCGCCAGCACGGAAGCGACCGAAGGTGTGCCGTACCGCATTGCGAGGTAGACAGGTATCGAGGTCCCGAGCGCCTGCTGGAGCTTCCGCTGGACATTCTGCGAGGTGACGATCAGCGGCGAGCCGTCCTTCGTCCATATCTGCTCGTAGGCATGCGCCGATTTCCTGGGACGGGTGCGGAGAATGATGCCCTCGAGGAGCAGCCATCGGAACGCGGCGGGCAGGTCGAGCACGCGCTCGTCTCCCAGGAACTCCCTCAGGTATCGGCGGACATCGTTGACGGACGTGGAGTCAGGCGAGCCGAGGTTGACCAGGAGGACGGCGCGAGTGGGCATGCGGCGCAAATTCGTTGTTGGAATCCGGCGGAAGTCAAATGGCGGAGCCGCCGGAAGCGGATGAACACCAACGCCGTGCCACGATGCGGTGGATTTGCGGCGCGCGGATGGCGCGGCGGATGACGGAGGGAACGAAGCCCCATGCCGGCCGCAGCGCGGCCGGCGTCAGAGCCGTGCCTTCGCGAGCAGGTCGGCGGCGGTCATCTTCAGGCCGATCGCGAGGCGTTGCAGCGTGTCGAGCGACACCATGCGCTGGCCGCGCTCGATTTCACCGACGTAGGTGAGGCTCAACGACGAGTCGAACGCGAGCTGCTGCTGCGTGAGCTGGCGTGCCTTGCGCTCGTCGCGGACGGTGTTGCCAAATTGGCGTTGAAGTTTTGCGGCTCTGTCGGGCACGGAGGGGAGATTACTGGGTGGCGGTCTCTGCGTCTGCCAACGATAGTTGGTGGCAAAATCGAAGGCGTCAAACCGCAAGACGCGCGGGGCCTGGGCGAAGCGCGTCCTCGCCAGCGTGCCTGATCGTCTGGCGAGGGGGCGCGAGCAAGCTCGCTCGACCTGCGGTGCGTCTGAGGTGGAAACCGCAGTCCCCACCGGGTTCAGTTCGCTTCGCGGCTGCGGGCTCTCGGAGAGCGGGTTCAGCTTCGGGTCACGGATCCAGGTCGTAGATCTCCACGAGCGCGTAGCCGGCGGAATCGTCTGCGCTTGTCACCACGATCGTGTAACTGCCGGCGTCGACGGTGAGGATTGCAGCGGCATCACGACTCGGGTCGGGCAGTGAGAATGCGCCTGTCGCGCTGAAGGCCGACTTCAGCTCGGTTGTCCCGGCCCAGTCGTCGTTCGCCGCGATCCGGGTGTTGCTCCCCAGGGGGTACACCTCGAGCTTCGGATTCGCGAGCGGCGTCGAAACGTTGAATTGCGACAGCGTGGGGCCGATGGCGCGGACCAGGAGCCGCTTCGACTTGGTGCCTTGCACGGTGAAGCCGGCGACGAGGGCCTTTTCGCCGCTTCCCGCGTAACCGAGCGAGGAGAGGTTGACGAGGCGTGAGCGCGGATTTCCGGGCTCGGCATCGTAGATTTCGGCAAGCGCGACGCCGCCCGACGATGTGTTTGACGTCACTCGCGCCGAGTAGGCCGCCGCGGGGAGGGGGAGTTGTGTCGCTGCGTCGGCCGAACCGGCGCTGAGCGGGAAAGCGCCGATGGAGCCGAACGTCGCGGCCAGCTGGGGCGACTGACTCCACCCGCTGTTCGTGGCGAGCGGGTGAGCCGTGTCCGTTTGCGCAACGAGCACGAGCTTGGGATCGGCCAGGAAGTCGGTGACGCCGTAGTTCGTCAGCGCGGGGCCGACGGCCCGCGAGACGAGAGACTTGGTGCCCGAGCCACGGAGAACGAAGCCGGCCGTCAGCGCATTGCCGCCTGTCGGCACGTAGCCGCGCGTCGAGAGGTTCACGAGTTCGCTGTGGAGCACGATGACACTGACGGGCGGCGTGGTGGTCGAGCCGGCGCTGTTGGTGACCGTGACGGAGTACGCGCCGGCGTCGGCAGCGGTGGCGGTCACGATGATGAGCTGCGACTGGGTGGCGCCGCTGATATCGACGCCGTCCTTCTTCCACTGGTAGGTGGGGGGCGGCGTGGCGGTGGCGGTCACACGAAGCACGATGCTGTCGCCGCTGGACACGGTGGCGGGCGCAGGCGGAAGGGTGATCGTCGGTGCCGTCGCGACAGGGGTCACCGTGAGCATGGCCGCATTGCTGGTCACCGAACCGGCGCTATTGGTGGCGCGGACGGAGTACGAACCCGCGTCGGTGGAGCGGGTCGACGCGATGGTGAACGTGGAGGAGGTGGCTCCGCCGATGGCCGTGGAATCCTTGTACCATTGATAGGCCGGCGTCGGCGTGCCCGAGGCCGAGGCGCTGAACGAGACGCTGCTTCCGGCGGTGACGGTGCGGCTGACCGGCTGTGAGGTGAACACGGGCGTCACGGTCGTCGTTCCGCCGGGGACGGTCGTTGAAACCGTCAGGGTGGCCGTCGACGACGTCACGGAGCCGGCGGCGTTTGTCACGACGACCGCGTAGCTTCCGGCGGAAGCGGAGGTGACGTTCGTCAGCGTGAGGGTGGAGGACGTCTCGCCGGAAAGCGCGGCGCCGTTCTTCTGCCACTGGTATGAAAGGGGGGCCGAGCCGGTGGCTGCGATGGAGAAGGAGACCGTTGTGCCCGCCGCGACCGAGCGGCTGACCGGCTGCGTGGTGATCGCCGGAAGGGTTGACGTCGTGCCGCCGACGCCGGCGCCGTAAAGCGACTGGGCGCCGGAGATATCGTCGGCCGTGAGGGCGTCGAGGTTGGAAATGTGGCTGTTCATCAGCGCGGAGACGCTCTGGCCGTTCTGGTCGGGGTGATCGAGGCCGAGGACGTGTCCAAACTCGTGGAGGGCCACGCGGCGCAGGTCATACACGGCGCCGGTGCTGTTGTACCGTTGGGCGCCGCGATAGGAGTCCCAGCTGATCGCGGTATTGAAGAGGACGTCGGTCTCGGTGGTCTGTCC
>JAJYAR010000042.1:0-7863 GCA_021779435.1 bacterium | reverse complement strand
CCCGAGTTGGTGGCGTAGGTGAGGGTGACCGCAAGCACGCCGGCGCCCCAGGCGTCGCCGTACACGTCGCCGCTGAAGAAAACGTTGTTGGTGTTGTTGCCGCGCCCGATGGGAGCCGTGGAGTCGCGGACGACGCGGAACTGCGTGCTGCCGATGTTCTGGTTCCACGTCAGAAGCGCGCTTTCGGCGACGGCGTTCCAGGAGGAACTGCCGTCGGTGAGCGTGCCGGCACCTGTGCCAAGCTGAAGCTGCATCGTCACCGAACCGGTGTACCAGTGCGTGCCGGTCGGGTAGTAGGCGCGGGCGCCGGACGCGCCGAACGCGACAACGCACGCGCCCAGGAGGGACTTGAACAAACGCGACGGAAACTTAGCGGGCATGGCGGGCGACCTCGGCTTTGATTTCGGACTCGAACTGATCGGGGGTCATGGCGTCGGCCGTGCCGCCGCCGTACGCGCGCCTCGGCGCCTGGTCCTCGTCGGGCAGTTGCACGTCGTCGGTCGAGTGGAGCGGACGGGCGTCGTTGCGCTCGACGTACCTGCGGCCGTTGGTCTTGTCGCTGCGGACGTGGTAGCGCCCGTGCATGAATCGCACGAGGGGGCAGAACTGCACGCCGTTGCCGTTGACGAAGAGGATCTCGCTGTCGCCCACCTTGAACTGCGGCATGCCGCTCACCTGCAACGAGTCGGTTCCGACCGTGCCTCCGAGGAACTCGAGCGTGACGGTGTCGGCAGGGTTGCCCTTGATCCGCTTCGTGACGGCGAACGTGACGAACGTCTTGATGACCGGGCGGGTGGGGCCCTCGATGCGGCGCGCTTCGACGGACGTGACGGTTCCACTTGCGATCATCTGTGCCTCGGCGACGAGTTCGGGAAATGTCGGGGGGACCACGCTGGTGGCCCGGGCGCCGAGCACGCCGACGAAGAACGCGGCGCAGGCATAGCGCAGCGCGAGAAGCCGGCGCTGGCGGCGCACCCAGCGGCTGTGCAGCCGGTGCGCGAAGATCGAGAACACGGATTCGGAGCCTGAGAGGAAGAACCGGCGCATAGCGTGCGCAGGCAGCGTCTGCCGCGCCCCCTGTGCAAGGAATTTGCCGGAGCCCGGATCGGGCCGCTTCCGGGGGTGCGGATGGCAGCGCAACTTACGCGGAATTTTTCCGGCTTGGTGCGAAAAATCGTCTCGTCAGACAAACACCGACAAATCGGTCGTGATGCGGGTCGGCCGGTTCCGGGAAGCCGGCTTGTCTGCCGCACTGTCCTGTGTGCCGGGCGGAGGCCTCGTTTGCCGGCGGAACGAACTTTCAGACGACCGGGGCGTCTGTGAATGCAATGGCTCTGGCGTACGAAAACCCCGTGTGGGACGGCTATTTTGCGGATCCCTTTGTGCTGCGAATCGGCGACCAGTACTACGCCTACGGAACCGGAGCGGGATTGGAGAAGGGCCCCCGCGGAACCAGGCGCGCGTTTGCGGTGCTGCGCTCGCGGGATCTCGTCCGCTGGAAATTCCTGGGCGGCGCGCTCGTGCCTCCTGAAGGAACGGAGGGAAACGCGTTCTGGGCGCCGGAGGTCGCGATGCAGGACGGCCGGTTCTTCCTCTACTATTCAACGGCGCCGCGGGAGCGCGACGAACTTCACCGGTTGCGCGTGGCGGTCGCCTCGGAGCCGACCGGACCCTTCACGGACGCCGGCCCGGTGCTTCCCGATGCCGAGGGGTTCTCGATCGATGCGCATCCGTTTCGCGACCCGCGCGACGGGCGGTGGCATCTGTTTTTCGCGAAGGATTTCCTGGATGGCCGGACCGGGACGGGGCTGGCGGTCGTGCCTTTGACGCAGGACATGCTTCGCGCCGCGGCGCCTGCGACGACGGTGCTGAGGGCGAATGCGGACTGGCAGATCTACGAACGCGACCGGACGCTCTATGGACGCACGTGGGAGGCCTGGCACACGGTCGAAGGCCCGTGCGTCATTGTGCACGAAGGCCGCTACTACTGCCTTTACTCGGGTGGAAACTGGCAGACCCGCGACTACGGCGTGAGCTACGCGGTTGCGGAACATCCCCTCGGGCCCTGGACGCACGCGGCCGAACCCGGCCCGGTGGTGCTGCGCGAGCGGCCGCCGCACGTGCTCGGGCCGGGACACAACTGCCATGCAATCGCGCGCGACGGTACGGAACTGATCGTGTATCACGCCTGGGACCGCGAGCGGACCGCACGGCGAATGTGCATCGATCCCCTCGACTGGACCGAACGGGGCCCGCGGTGTCGCGGGCCCTCGCTCGGGCCGCAGCGCATCGGCTAGTTGCCGATCTCGTAGATCTCGACGAGTCCCTCGCCCGTGCCGCCATCCTTGCCCGTCAGCTGGACCGTGTACGATCCGGGTGGGAGGCTGATGAGCATGGCGGCGTCCTTGCTGCCGGGCTGGAGGCCGAACGCGAATCGCTCGAGCGTGGACGCGAGCCCCGGCGCCCAGTCGTCGTTTGCGGCGATCTTCTCCTGGGCCGAGTTGTAGATTTCGAGGACGGGGTCCGTGAGCATTCCCGAGAGTCCCCACGCGGTGAGCGTCGGGCCGACGCCGCGAAGAAGGACGGTCTTCTGACCCCAGCCGTCGATCACGAAGCCGGCGACGAGGACGCCGTTACCGGCAGTCACGCCGTAGCGCGCCGAGAGATTGACGAGCCGGGAATCCGAACCCGATCCCGTATCGTACGCTTCGACGATGGCCATTCCGGACGTGGGCGAAACGACATGCACCGTATGCAGACCCGAAATGCTGCGCACCACCGCCGCATCGAGACTGGAGGCGGGCAGAGGGAATGCGCCGACCTTCGAGAACGCATCGACGAGGCTGGCGCCGCCGCCCCAGTCCTCGTTCGAGTCGACGACCGTCTGTGCCGAGTCGTACACCTGAAGACGCGGATTCGAGGCAAGCTGGGCGTCGCCCGCGTAGGGCCGCAGGCCGGGACCAACCGCGCGAAGGAGCATGGGTTTGGCGGCACCTGTCACCACGAACCCTGCGATGAGCGTGTTGTTGGCCTCGAGATTGGCGCGAACCGAGAGATTCCTCAGCTGGCTGGTCGGCGCGACGCCCAGCATTCCGCCCCGCCGGATCGTGTGATTGTAGCCGTCGGCGACCCACACGTTGCCCAGGGCGTCGGCGGCGACCGCCGTCGCTCCCCACAATCTCGAGTCCGGTCTGAGGCCGTCGCTCGCTCCGGCCGTGAAGTAGCCAGCGATGGTCGAGACGGAGCCCTGGCGCGTGACGATCCTGACCCTGTCGCCATCATCCTCGGTCACGAACAGATTGCCGGCGCCATCGAACGAGAGACCCGCGGGGCCGCTGAGCCGCGCGGTCGTCAGCGTGCCATCGGTGGACCCGGGATACCCGGCGCGTCCGACGAACGTGCTCACAAGACCGTCCGCCGTCATCACGCGGATGGTGTCGTTGCCGGTATCCGCGATGTACAGGTTGCCTGCGCCGTCGAACGCCAGCCCGTCCGGCCAGGCGAACGTCGCCGCCGCCGCGGCGCCATCCGCCGAGCCGCGGGTTCCTGCGCGGCCGGCGACCGTCGTCACCGTTCCGTCCGTGGTAATCCGGCGGATCGTGTGATTGCCGGAGTCGGCCACCCACAGGTTTCCGCTCGAGTCGAACGCGAGCCCCCTGGGCGCGCTGAACTGCGCGGCGGTTCCGTTGCCGTCCGCCGTGCCCGGCGTGAGAACCTGGCCGGCAACGGTGGAGACCATGCCCTCGGGCGTGATCCTGCGAATGGTCGCGTTTGTGCCGTCGGCGACGAACAGGTTGCCCTTCGAATCGAAGGCGAGTCCCGCCGGGTAGCGGAATCGGGCGCTTGCGGCAGGTCCGTCGGAACTTCCCTGGACGCCCGCCGCGCCCGCGTACGTGGTGACGACGCCCTCCCTGGTGATCTTGCGCACGGTGTGGGTCC
Source organism: bacterium (assembly GCA_021779435.1). Next base: position 3,924 of record JAJYAR010000042.1, on the reverse strand, counting down.
AGCAATCCGTCACGAAGAGATCGCCCCCCGTGTTCATCGCGATGCCGGCGGGGTGGTAGAAACTCGCGTTTGCACGCGTGCCATCCCTCGAACCGCCCGAGCACTGCCCGGCGATGGTCGTCACGTTGCCCGCAGTATCCAGCTTGCGGATAGTGCAGTTGTACGTGTCGCAGATGTACACGTTGCCGGTCGAATCGATTCCGATGCCGGTGGGCCTCATCAGCCGGGATGAGGCTGCGGGGCCATCCTGGAAGCCGGGGACTCCAGAGCGGCCTGCGACGGTGGAGACCACCGCGTTTCCGTCGGTGAAGCTGATCTTGCGAACGGTGTACGTTCCGCGATCCGCCAGGTACAGGTTGCCGGCCTGGTCGATCTTCAGCATGGCCGGAATGACAAACCGCGCCGCTGCTCCGGCTCCATCGGTGGACCCGACGAGGCCGGCCGCTCCCGCGACAGTCGTGACGGTGCCGTCAGGGGTGATTTTCCGGATCGTCGCGGCCATCCAGTCGGAAACGTAGACGTTGCCTGAGGAGTCGACGGCGATTCCGAACGGTGCCGCCAGCCGCGCGGCCGAGCCGACGCCATCCTTGGCTCCAATGGCACCGGGGGAGCCCGCGAGCGTTGAGACGGTGCCGTCCGGCGCAATCTTCCGCACCGTGCTGTTGCCGTAGTCGGCCACGTAGATCGTGCCGCTCGCGTCGACTGCCAGACCGGCGGGCATGTTGAATCCTGCCGTTCTTCCCGGCCCGTCGGCGCTCCCGGCCGTGCCGCTGCCCGCGACCGTGGTGACGCCCTCGGGCCCGATCCGTCGGACGGAATTCGTTACGCCGTCGGTGACGTAAACGAACCCTCCACTCACGGCGATGCCGGAGATTGCGGCGAAGCGGGCGGTGGCAATGGGCCCGTCGGCGATCCCGATCTCGCCGGCCCGGCCCGCCACCGTGGAAACCGTGCCGTCGGTGCCGATCTTGCGGACGACGTAATTCCCCATATCCGCTATATAGATGTTTCCCGAAGCATCGACGGCGACGTCCTGCGGCATCGCAAAACGGGCGTTGCTTGCGGGGCCATCGGCATACGCGAAGTTGGGCGCGCCTGCGAACGTCGAGAAAACGTAGGCTGGTTGTGCGTGAATGGAGGCGCAGAGGGCGACGGCGGCAAGCGCCGCGCCGAGTCCGCGAAAACGGGAACGAGGCATGTCGCACGACCCTGCAATACGAGTGTATTTCGTCAATACATCAGATGGTCGGCCGACGTGGTGCCAGTTCCACTACACGGACTCGAGGAATGCCCGCCGCAGCCGTCCGGTGCCGGTGCGGGCGGTGTCGCGCCGGCGATGCAGGACCTTGTCTCCCAGGCACAAAGGCGTCGCGGACGGCATCGGCCCGCTCGGCTGGACCGAACGGGGCCGCGGTGTCGCGGGCCCTCGTTCGCCGTGTAAAGCGTCGATTAATTCGCGACTTCGTAGATTTCCACGAGACCCTCGCCGGTGCCACCATTCTTCCCCGTGACCTGTGCGCTGTAACCGCCCGGCGGGAGGCTGATGAGAAGGGCGGCATCCTTGCTGCCTGCCGGCATGTCGAAGGCAAATTTCACGAAGGTGGAGGAGAGGCCCGGATCCCAGTCGTCGTTGGACGCGATCTTCTGTCCCGCCGAGTTGTAAATCTCCAGCACGGGGTCCTGGAGGGTGCCGGTGACGCCGAACGCGTTCAGGGTGGGGCCGATTCCACGGATCAGGAGTGTCTTCTGGTTGGATCCGTCGATCACGAAGCCGGCGACCAGCGCGCCCCCATCGCCGCCTGCGATTCCGTAGCGTGCCGAGACATTCACCAGCCGGGAGGTGGTGCCCGAGTCGCTGTCATAGGCTTCCACGATGATCATGCCTGAGGTCGGCGACAGCACATGTGCGGTGTGCAGGCCGGTGATCCGGCGGGTGGTGGCGGCATCCAGGCTCGTTGGAGCGAGTGAGAAGGCGCCGACGCTCGCAAACGCGTTCATGAGAAGCGAAGTGCCGCCCCAGTCCTCGTTGGCATCCTCGACGTTCATCGACGAATCGAAGAGCTGCAGCCGCGGGTTGCCGGCAAGCGTCGCGTCCCCGACGTAAGGACGCAGACCGGGGCCGACCGCCCGCACGAGGACGGTCTTGGCCGTGCCGGAGAGGACGAAGCCGGTCATGAGTGGCTTGTCGGCAATGAGGTTTGCCCGGACAGAGAGATTCAGCAGCCGGCTGGACGGGGAGCTGACACCCACGACGCCGCCGCGGCGGATCGTGTGATTGTACGTGTCGGCAACGAACACATTGCCACTCGCGTCGGCGACGATCGCTTCGGCCGCCCAAAACGCGGAATCCGGCCGGACACCGTCGGACGCGCCAGGTAGATAGTAACCACCGATTGTGCTTACCGAGCCCTGACGGGTGATCATCCTGATGTCGCAGGTGTCGTATTCGGTGATGTAGAGATTGTCAGAGCCATCGAAGGCGATGCTCACGGGTCCGTTCAGAAGGGCGCCTGACAATGGCCCGTCCGTGTTTCCCGGGTATCGCGCGCGGCCTGCGAAGGTGCTCACGTAACCGGCGGGCGTCAGCACCCGGATCGTTTCGTTTCCGAAATCCGCGATGTAGAGGTTTCCCGTGCTGTCGAACGCGATGCCTCTCGGGGCGCGGAATCTCGCCTGTGCGGCGGCACCGTCGGTGCTGCCGGCGATGCCGGGGGAACCCGCAACCGTAGTCACCGTGCCGTCGGGCGTGACCTTGCGAATCGTGTGACTGTACGTGTCGCTGACCCAGACGTTTCCCGCCGCGTCGCACGCCACGTACGCCGGCACATTGAACTGGGCGGCGCTTCCATTGCCGTCCGCCGTACCCGGTGTGAGCACCTGGCCGGCAAGCGTTGAAACGATGCCCGCGGGTGTGATCTTGCGGATTGTCTGGTTCGTCGAGTCGGCGATGAAAAGATTCCCGCTCCTGTCCATGGCGAGACCGTTTGGAAAACGAAACCGCGCGTCGGCTCCCGGACCGTCGGCACTGCCCTGGACCGAGCCCGCGCCAGCGAACGTGCTCACGACACCCTGGGGCGTTATCTTGCGGATCACGTGCGTCCACGCGTCAGCGACGTACATGTTGTTGTCGCGATCCATAGCGAGCCCTTGCGGAAATGCGAACCGTGCTTCGGAACGCACCCCGTCCGTGGTGCCCGCGGTTGAAATGCCAGCGAGGGTCGTGACGAGACCCGCGGTGTCGATCTTGCGGATAAGGCAGTTGGTGTTGTCCGCGACGTACACCTTCCCGGTGGAATCGACCGCAATGCCGTTCGGACGGGCGAAGCGGGCCAGCGATCCAACTGCATCACGGTTTCCGGGAATGCCGTTTCGACCTGCGAACGTGGAGACGACGACGGACGCGCCAGCAGTCGTGACTTTCCGGATAGTGTCGTTGCCGCGGTCGGCGACGTAGAGGTTTCCGGCGCTGTCGATGTCGATCATGGCCGGGACCTGGAAACGAGCCACGGATCCCAAACCGTCCGCGTAGTTGGATTCCATCGATTTTCCGGCAATCGTGGAAACCGTGCCGTCGGGGGTAATCTTTCGGATCGTGCAGTCGTCCCAGTCAGAAACGAAGATGTTGCCGGTGGCATCAACGGCGATGCCGTACGGAGAGTTGAACCGGGCCGACGTGCCCTGGCCATCGGTGCTTCCAATCAAGCCTGCCGAACCTGCAACGGTCGAAACCATTCCCTCCTTGGTGATCTTCCGAATCACCGAATTGCCGGTGTCGGCCACATAAATGTTTCCCACGCTGTCGAGGGCCAAGCCCGTGGGGGAGTTGAAGCGCGCCACGGTGGCATTGCCGTCCGCGTACCCTGGGGTGCCGCTGCCCGCATACGTCGTGACCGTGCCGTCCACAGCGATTCGCCTGACGGTATC
>JAJYAR010000493.1 GCA_021779435.1 bacterium | reverse complement strand
CCATCCCGGACCGCGCGGCGGTTCGCGCGCGCGGGGCGCGGATCAGCGAGTTTCCGATGACCGAGGAGGTGGCGCGCGCGGCGCGGGAGGCCGGCGACTGGGTGGCGATGGGCAGCCCCAACGTGGTGCGCGGCGGCAGCCATCTGGGCTGGGCATCCGCCGCCACGCTGGCGGAGGCGGGGATCTGCACCGTGCTCACCAGCGACTATTTCTATCCGTGTCTGACGCAGGCACCGTTCGTGCTGGCGGGGCGGGGGACTTTCGATTTGCCCGGCGCCTGGGCGCTGGTGTCCGAGCATCCGGCGGCGGCGGCCGGGTTGGCCGACCGTGGCGCGATTGCCCAGGGCCTGCGGGCGGATGTTCTGCTCGTCGCGGCACGGGGCGGTCCACCGCGCGTGCTGGCGACCATCGCGGCCGGCGAGATCGCGCATCTGACGGCGGAGGGGGCGGCGCGGCTGGGATAGGGATCTTTCCTCGTCGCACGGCACACTGCGCCCTGGACGATCTGGCGCACGTGATCGCCGCCGAAAAAGCCGATACGTGGCAGCGCTGCGCGAGGCGGCTCCGCCCCCGCCGCGCTAGAAATCCATGTCCGTCTCAAGTTCGTCGATCTGCTCCGGCTCCTTCATCGCATCGGCCACCCAGGCCCGCATGTCCGGCCACGCCATGATCGTGCGGCAATAGCCCTCGCACACCGGGTCCACCTGCACGCCGTAGGTGAGCAACCGCGTGACCACCGGGGCATAGAATGCGTCCGCGATGCTGGGCGCGTGTCCGAACAGCCACGGGCCACCCCACTCCGCCAGACACTCGCGCCAGATCTCCGTGATCCGCTCGATATCCGCGCGCGCGGACGACCAGACCTTGAAATTCGTGCGCCTGGCATGAAGGTTCATCGGCAGCGAGGAGCGCAGCGCGGAGAAGCCGGAATGCATCTCGCCCGAGATCGAGCGGCATTTCGCCCGCGCCGCCCGCTCGGCCGGCAGCATCCTGGCCTCGGGAAACAACTCGTTCAGATACTCTGCGATGGCGAGCGTGTCCCATACCTGCACGCCGTCGTGAATCAGACACGGAACGCGGATAGATGACGCGCGCAACAGCAACTCCGCCCTTACATTCGGGTCGTCCGCTGCTACGGTCTGTTCCTGGAATGGCAGCCCGGAGAGCCGGACCAGCAGGTAGCCGCGCAACGACCAGGAGGAGTAGTTCTTGCTGCTGATCAGAAGCGTCGCGTTCGCCACCTTGCCTGCCCCTGCGCTGAACCGTGCCGCGTGCGGCAGCCTAGCACGATGCGTTGCCCGGTGATCTATGCCCTGTATCAGGCGCAGGCCGACGCCCTGGCGCCGCTGCGCTGGTGGGCCGGGCGCTCGGCCGCCGCCATGTGGCGCGAGGAAAGCATCTTCCGGCTGCCCAGCGCCTTCGGGCTGCGGCAGTTCGGCGCTATGTGCGACGCGGTGCTCGGAACCGCCCTGACACACGCGCAGCCGGCGTTCGATATCGCGACCATCACGGTCGGCAACCGCACGCTCCACATCGAGGAAGTGGCGGCCGACGAAACACCGTTCGCCACGCTGCTGCATTTCCGCAAATCGGTCGAGACCGGGCACCCGCGCGTGCTGGTGGTGGCGCCGATGTCCGGGCATTTCGCCACGCTGCTGCGCGGCACGGTAAAGACCATGCTGCCGGACCACGACGTGTTCATCACCGACTGGAAGAACGCGCGGGACGTGCCCGTTGGTGCCGGCACCTTCGGGCTCGACGAATTCACCGAGCACGTCATCCGCTTTCTCGATGTGATCGGCCCGCCCTGCCACGTCGTCGCGGTGTGCCAGCCGACGGTGGCCGCCCTCGCGGCGGTCGCGGTGATGGCGCACTCCGGCCACCGCGCCACGCCGCGCTCGATGACGCTGATGGCCGGGCCCATCGACACGCGGATCAACCCGACACGAGTCAACGACCTGGCCAAGTCGCGCACAATGGCGTGGTTCGAGCGCACGTTGATCGACCGCGTGCCGCGTGGCTTCGCGGGCGCGGGGCGGCGCGTCTATCCGGGGTTCCTGCAACTGAGCGCCTTCGTCTCGATGAACCTGGACCGGCACTGGCGCGCGCACCTCGCGCAGTACCGGCAGATGGTGACCGGGGACACCGAGCGGGCGCGGGCGCATCGCGACTTCTACGACGAATACAACGCGGTGATGGACCTGCCCGCCGAGTTCTACCTGGAGACCGTGCGCCGGGTGTTCCAGGACCACGATCTGCCGCTCGGCAGGCTCGACATACGCGGCGAGACGGTGCGGCCGGAGGCGATCCGGCGCACCGCGCTGCTGACCGTCGAGGGCGAGAACGACGACATCTGCTCGATCGGGCAGACGGTCGCGGCGCAGGATCTGTGCGCGCGCATCCGCCCGGCGATGAAGCGCCACCACCTGCAAACCGGCGTCGGCCATTACGGCGTGTTCAACGGACGGCGCTGGAGCACGGAGATCTACCCGCTGATGCGCGAGATGATCGAAGCCACCACCTGATCCGCACGCCGCCGACGCTTCTCACGTTTCCGTGATCGTAGCCGCCGCATCCGCTGGCGTTGCCGCCGCGTTTGGAATGCAGGCGCGTGATCAGGGTATTGCCCCTCGGTTATGGCGCCTTGGGCCGAAACGGGCAGAACAGGGACGCAACGCAATGAGCGACGACATGCGGGATAGTTTTCGCGAGAC
>JAJYAR010000041.1 GCA_021779435.1 bacterium | reverse complement strand
GCACTAGCCGCGGTCCGCAGACCGCGGTTTGGAGTTCGGCTCCAGACCGAGACCGGCGCCACCCCGAACGTGGCGTGAATACCATCGTCCCCACTAGCGCCAGTCTCTGACTGGCGTTTGCCGCCGTCCGCTGACCGCGGTGCCCTGGCGTGCGGCGGGCCCAGCGGTCCCGCCCTACCCTCGGCACACACCGGCCTCTGCGGAGGCCGGCTACATCGCTCCGGACATCGTGCCTTGTTGTAGCCGCGGTCCGCAGACCGCGGTTTGGAGTTCGGCCCCAGACCGAGACCGGCGCCACCCCGAACGTGGCGTGAATACCACCGTCCCCAGTAGCGCCAGTCTTTGACTGGCGTTGCCGCCGTCCGCTGACCGCTGTGCCTTCCGCGCCGCTGACCACGGAGGCTTTCTCAATTCGACGTTGAATGTTCCGCCAACCCGGGAGAACTTCGCTCGCTCGTTCCCACATGTCCGCCGATATCCAACAACACGCACGCGAGCGGCTTCAGTTCACCGAAGAGGTGCTCGTCGCCGACCGGCTGGCCGCATGCAAGGAGTTCCTGAAGAGCGAAATGGCGACGCTCCGTGCCCGCCACGAAGCCGGCGTGCCGGGCCTCGAAATCGTGCACGAACGGGCCGCCTTGCTGGACGAGGTGCTGAGGAGCCTCTTCAACTACGCGCTCGAGTCGTATGCGCGGCTTCGCGGCACGGCGCCGAGTCCGGTGGCCTTGGTCGCCCTCGGCGGCTACGGCCGCGGCGAGCTTTCGCCGTGGAGCGACATCGACGTGATGTTCCTGTTTTCGACAAAGACGCCGCCGGCCGAGGCCAAGCCGTTGCAGGAACACCTCACCAACGAGATCCTCTACATCCTCTGGGACTGCGGCTTGAAGGTCGGCCACTCGACACGCTCGATCGACGACGCGTTCGCCGAGGCCCGGCGCGACATCCAGACCAAGACCTCCCTTCTCGAGGCTCGCTACATCGCCGGCTCCGAGAAGGTTTACGCGACGTTCTCGCAGGCCTACCGCAGCTATTACAGCAGCGAGGACCCGAAGGGCTACATCGAGTCGAGGCTCGACGACCAGGCGAACCGCCGCGGTAAGTTTGCGAACACCGTTTTCAACCAGGAACCCGACATCAAGAGCGGCGTCGGCGGCCTGCGGGATTACCAGAACGCCGTCTGGATGGCCCGGGTGAAGCTCGACATCACCTCGATCGACGAGCTCGCGACCGAACATTACCTGCGCACCGAGGACCTGGCTGCGTTTCAGAAATCCTACGATTTCCTCCTGCGCGTCCGCAACGAGCTCCACTTCCTGAGCGCCCGCGCCACGGACGTGATGAGCCTCGATATGCAGCCGCGCATTGCGGAGAACCTGGGCTACAAGGACCCGGAGATGCTCGTTCGCGTCGAGCATTTCATGCAGGACTATTACAAGGCGGCGCAGACGATCTACCGCGTCTCGAAGCTCGTCGAGGACCGCCTCGCCCTCAGCATCGGCCGGAACAGCAATCACAACGGAAACTCGTTCCGTGAGTCGCTGCTGGCCTCACGTTTTCAGAAGGCCAAGCGCATCGACGGCTTCATCCTGCGCGGCCGAGAACTTGCCGCCGAAAAACCCGACGTCTTCACCGTCGACCCCGTCCGGCTCATTCGCGTCTTCCGCCACAGCCAGCAGCTTGACGCCCCGCTCGAGTTTCATCTCTGCGAGCTCATCCGCACCTCGCTCCCCCTCCTCACCCCCGAGGTCGCGCATGCCCCCGACGCGAGCGTCGCGTTCCGGGCCATCCTGTCCGACGCCGGCTCGGTCTACCCGGCCATCTCGAAGATGCATGAGCTCGGCGTGCTGGGAAAATTCATCCCCGAGTTCGACGCACTGACCTGCCTGGTGCAGCACGAGTACTACCATCGGTACACCGCCGATGTGCATACGCTCCACGCCCTTCGTGAACTCGATCGGATCTTCACCGAGGCCGAGCCGATCACCCTCAAATACCGCGCGGCACTCCACGAGGCGCAGGACGCGGCCCTGCTGTACCTTACGCTTCTTCTCCACGACATCGGTAAGGCCGAAGGCATCCGCGGCCACGCCGACAGCGGCGTGCGGCTCGCACTGCCGATTCTCGAGCGGTTCGGAGTTTCCCCCGAGGGACGCGAATTGGTGTCGTTTGTGATCAAGAATCATCTCGCGATGGCACGATTCTGGCAGAAGCGGGATGTCGATGACCCCCAAACTGCCATTGCCTTTGCCGAGCTTGTCGGCACCGCGGAGCACCTCCGGCTCCTTTATGTCCACACGTTCTGCGACGCCCGCGCCACCTCCGCGGACCTGTGGAACAGTTACAAGGACACCCTCCACACGACCCTTTACCGGTCCACATTCGAACGGCTGAAGCTCGGCGAAGCCGTCGATGCCTCCCTTCAGGAGAAGAAGAAAATGACCCAACAGGAGCTAATCACCAAAGCGATCCCCGGCATCAGCGCCGACGAGATCAACGCCCACTTCAGCCTCCTTCCCGACCGGTACTTCATCCACACCGAAGCGGAGGAGATCGCGCTGCATATCCGGATGGTCAACCGGCTGCTCTACTCCATCACGTCCGCCGAATCGGTCGGCACGCTGCGCCCTGTGATCGAATGGAAGGACGATATCAATCGGTCACTCACCGTCGTGAATGTCGTCACCTGGGACCGCGCCGGCCTGTTCTACAAGCTCGCCGGTGCCTTCAGCGTCGCCGGCCTGAGCATCCTCGGCGCCAAGGTCATCTCGAGAAAGGACCACATCGCGATCGACACGTTCTACGTCGTTGAACCGGGCCGCGGTCCCGTGCAGAACGCCGCCGCCCAGGAAAAATTTGCGAAGACCATCGAGGAGGCGCTCGTCGCCAACCGCGACCTGCTGCCCGACATCACCGCGCAGGCAAAGAAGATCGCGGCGACACGCTATCTCTCGGCCTCCAGCGGCGAAACGCTCCAAAGCGCGTTTCCGCCCACGGTCGAGGTTTACCACGAGCTCTCGATGCAGCGCACCATCGTCGAGATCCAGGCACGCGACCAGATCGGTCTGCTCTACCGTCTCGCCAAGACGATCTCCGATCACAGCTTCGACATCACCTTCGCCCGCATCGGCACCGAGCGCGGCGTCGCCATCGATACGTTCTACATCGAGGACGTGAACGACAAGCCGGTCGAGAACGGCAAACGCCTGGTCGCGCTGCGCGATGCCCTGAGGGAAATCATCGCACCGGCAGCGAAGCCGGCCGCGACCCCGGCCCCCGACGAGGCCGCCGGGACCAAGCCGCCCGCCAAAGCCGCCACACCCGTCAAGTAGTCGCAGAGCGTCGACTCGCCCTTTGCTGCCCATGGCCACGGCTCCCGGTCGTTCCCGCTCGAAGGACAAACGCACCGATGCCGAGCCCTCGGACCGCAGGGCGCGCGTGCTGCCTGCGTTGTACCAGATTTCGTCGCTCGCGGCGCGGACCGATGACCCCGAGCACGCGTTGCGGGAGATGATGGAGGTGCTGATCACCACGTTTCACGCCGACGCCGGGTCCATCGCCTTGCTCAGCCCCGATTCCGGCCAGCTCGAGACCGAGGTCCGCGGCGGCATGTCCGGCCCGCCAAACGAGCCCGGACTGAAGCTGGGCCACGGCATCACCGGCTGGTGCGTGCTCAACCAGCGGCCGTTGCTCGTGCCCGACGTGGCACTCGAACCGCGCTACATTGCCGTGAGGCCGACAGCGCGCTGCGAAATGGCCGCGCCGATGATCGACGCCGACAGCGTCGTCGGCGTGATCGACCTCGAGCGCGACACCGTCGGTGGATTCACCCCCGGAGATCTCGATGCCCTCGAGGAACTCGCCGGCGAAGCCGCCCGCGTCCTGCACCGTCTGTGGCAGGTGCGCCACCTGCAGGCGAAGGGACGGCAGCTCGAGTCGTTGATCACCGCCGGTCAGTCACTGGTGACCAAACTCGAACAGCAGGAGCTGTTCGACAATCTGACCCGCGAGGCAAGGGATGTCCTCCCGGCCCGGGCGTGCGCGCTTTACCTTTACGACGCCGACGCGGCGACGATCCGTTTTGCCTCGCTCGCCGGAGCGGTCGAGACGCCCTTGCCGCCGGAGCCGATGCCTCTCGGCTCGTGCCTCGTGGCGTCGGTCATCCACACACGACGCGCCGTCACGTTCTCGGATGTGCAGTCGCCGGAGTTTCGTGAACTGGCCGACCTCCCGCCCGACGAAACACTCACGTCCGTGCTGGCCACGCCCATGATCTTCGAGGGCGAGGTGCTGGGGGTGCTCGCGGTGTTCACGGACAAGCTTCATCGGTTCGACAACGATGAGAAGCGGCTCGGCGCGGCGCTCGCCAGCCTCGGCGCGGTCGCTCTTCAGAACGCACGGCTCTACGCCCGGGTTTTCCAGAGTGAGGACGTCCTCCGGAAGAACGAGCGACTCACGACGCTCGGGCTCCTCGCCGCGGAGATCGCTCACGAGATCCGGAATCCTCTCACCGTATTGAAGCTGCTCCATGGCGGACTCGGGCTCGACTTCCCCCCCGATGATCCGCGCCACACCGACATGCGTGTGATCGGCGAGAAGCTGGACCAGCTCGAAGCCATTGTCTCGCGCGTGCTGAATTTCGCCAAGGCGCCGACTGCCCTCCATTCGCGCTGGTCACTCTCGGAGATCATCTCCGACACGCTCGTGCTCGTGCGACTCAAGCTCGCGCAAAGCAAGGTCGCCCTCGTGTTTCACCCGCCCGCGAGACCCGTCATCGTCGACGCCCAGAAGGGACAGATCCAGCAGGTGCTCCTGAATCTGCTGTTGAACGCGACGCAGGCCATGCCGGAGGGTGGAACGATCACGGTGACCGTGACCAAGGAGGAGCGATCCGGCGGACAGGTCGCGCACACCGACATCACCGATACCGGACGCGGCATACCCGAACAGGTTCGGGAACGGATGTTCGACTCGTTCCTTTCGGGGCGCCCTGACGGCACCGGCCTCGGGCTCGCCATCGCCAAACGCATCCTGCTCTCTCACCACGGCGACATCGTGCTTCAGCAGACAGGCCCCGCCGGCACCACGATGCGCATCACGCTTCCCGTGGTAAACTGACGGACGGATCGGCCGAGCCCCGTCTGCCTCGTCTCGCAAACCTCCGGGGATACCGAGCCGGACGGGGCGCGATTTGCGCCAACACCTCGCGTGAGCATAAGTGCGTCCCCATGCCCCGCACGGTCACGCCCCCGCCTCTGACAAAAGCCCGCCGCCAGCGGCGTACCGCGCTCGTCATCGCATCAGTCCTGATCGTTGCCGGCATTGCGGTGGTTGCATTTCTTCCCCGACTCCCCGCTCCCACGCGTTTGCTCACCGGCTTGACCGACATCTTCCTCGGCGCGCTCCTGATCGTCCTCGTCCTCCGCGCCGACGACTGACGCACCCTCCACCCCTCCGCCGCCCCGGAAAATTGTCACCTAATGGGTGACAACTTTCGTCACCGCCCTCTGGAAAACACGGTCGTTGGCTCACCAAAACTGTCACCCAATGGGTGACAATTTGATCGGGCTCCCTCGAAGGCGCGGCCGTTTTTTTCACCCATTCCCGGATTCCGAAATCAGACTGGCCACAGAGAGCACGGAGCTCCGACACAGAGTCCACAGAGAATACCTTGATCGGTGGCAGCCCAATCTCGGGGGTTCGCACTGTTTCGCCACAGGGGGCACGGAGCTCCGACACCTGCGGGGGCCTGGCGGGAGAGCGACGTGCGGTGGGATTGCTGTCGTTTAGGGAGTTGCACGCGCCGGCAGGTGGCGACAGCGTGTGGGCATGCTCGCCACCCTCGTGATGACGGTGATCGGTGCCGACCGGCCCGGTCTGGTTCAGTTGATCGCCGCGCGCGTTGCCGACCACGGCGGGAACTGGCTCGAAAGCAGGATGTGCCGTCTGGGCGGCCAGTTCGCGGGCATCCTCCGCGTCGAGGTGGCGCAGGAGCGGCGCGATGAACTCGTGAACAATCTCCGCACCCTCGAAGTCGACGGGCTGCGCGTCATCATCCACGCCGAGGGTTCGGTGTCAGTCGCACCAGGTCGCGGCTCGCTCGTGCACGTCGAGATCGTCGGTCACGACCGGCCGGGGATCCTGCGCAGTGTCTCGGGCGTGTTCGCCGCACACGGCGTGAATGTCGAGGAGCTTGCCTCGGAGCGTGTCAGCGCGCCGATGGATGGCGGTACGCTTTTCCAGGCGCGCGCGACCGTCCTCGTGCCGGCGAACGTAAAGGTCGCCACCGTGCGCACCGAACTCGAGAAGATCGCGTCCGACCTGATGGTGGATGTGAAGCTCGAGACCTGAGAATTTTCGATTTTGGATTCTCGATTTTCGATTCGCTGAGCCGGAGCGGGTGAAGGCTCATGGGGAGGGCGGTCTGACGCGGCGCTACCGAGATGAGGTTTTCACGTCCGGGTTGGCGCCGGTCTGCGACCGGCGTATCGAGTCCAATACTCCAGGCACGGGCGTCGCGCCCGTCTTCCTTGGTCCGAAACCCATCGGCGCGAACTGCGGCTTCGGGGCTTGGCCAATCGAAAATCGAGAATCCAAAATCGAAAATTCGGTCACTCCTCGAGCTCGACGTTCCAGTAGGCGACGTCGAGGAAGTCCTTCCAGACCTCGTGTTGCTGATTGCCGAGGACGAGAGAGATCACCGGCCGCCACTTCGGACGCTGGGGCTTGCGGATGAGCCGCATGCCTGCCTCGTGAGGGAGACGGTTGGCTTTGCGCGTGTTGCACTTCACGCACGAGCAAACGATGTTCTCCCACGTCGTCTTGCCGCCGAAATCGCGCGGGATGACGTGATCGAGATTGAGCTGCTCGCGGGGCAGCGCTCTCGCGCAGTACTGGCAGGTGTTCTTGTCGCGCTCGAAGACGTTGTTGCGCGTGAGCTTCAGCTCCTTGCAGGGCAGCTTGTCGAAAAACGTCAGCAGGATCACGCGCGGCAGCCGGATGGTCCTTGTTGGCGTGCGGACCGTCTCGACCTGCTCGATCGGCGGGTTGTGCGCCGAGAAGTCGATCCAGTCCATCATCGAGAACGTTCTGAAGTCGTCCTCAAAATGGTGAACGACATGCGCATGGCCCCGGGCCAGAAGCGCGAAAGCCCGTCTGGCGCCAATCACGTTAACCGCCTGCCAGAGGCGGTTCAGAACGAGCACCGGTTGATCGAGCGCCGTTTCCATACGGGAGCAGGGCAATAATCGCGCCGGGGCCGAAGTGTCAAGGACCGCGGGGCACCCGGCCCGCAGGTCCCGCACGCCGCAAAGCACCCGCCGCGCTCCCAACCGGTTCATCCTTTTCAAATTGTTGATTTGCCTCCAACTCGGTGGGCGATGTCCGAGTTCAAGCATTTCTTCGGCGTGCCGCCGAGCGATCAGAACGCCTTCGATCTTTTCGCGGGCGAATGGTCCTCTCAGCCGCCCGCCAGCCGCGCCGACCTGAAAGCGGGCACCACGCCTCTGTTCGACGACCCGCGAATCACATGGGCGAACGATCGATTCCGGGAAATGGGCATCGGAAAGGGCTTCGCCGACAGCAACGTCCTGGAACTCGGGCCGCTGGAGGGTGGCCACACCTACCTCCTCGACCGCCTGGGTGCCTCGAGCATCACTTCCGTCGAGGCGAATGCCCGCGCGTATCTGAAGTGCCTGATCGCCAAGGAAACCCTGGGCATGCCTCACGCGCATTTTCTCCTGGGTGACTGCCTTGCGTACCTGAAGCAGGCGACGCAGACGTTCGATTTCGGGATCGCCTGCGGGATCCTGTATCACATGACCAACCCGGTGGAGCTGCTCGAACTGCTCTCACGCCGCTGCAACGCGCTGTTTCTCTGGACGGTTTTCTACGATCCCGAGTTCGTCGCGAAGAACCCCGTGCCCGGCGCAAAGTTCTCGGAGGCGCTCCGCTGCGAGCACGCCGGCTTCAAGCACACCGTGCACCGTTTCAACTACGGGGAGTCGCTGGAATGGAAGGGCTTTTGCGGAGGTGGCGCCGTTTACAGCTACTGGATGGAGAAGCCGGAGATCATGGCGGCGCTCGAACGGTTTGGGTTCCGCGATTTCCGCACCGAGCAGCACCCGAACGTGCACGGCAGCGCGCTGATGGTCGCAGCCAGGAAATAGGGTCGCGCCGCATTGAAACCGGAGGGGCGCACCGCTGACACGCAGCGCATCGCGCAAAGCCTTGCCGGCCCGGCGGCGGATGCTCACCGTGACCGGTCCATGGCCGCCTTTCCGACTCCTCCCGCCCTCCTCGCCGCGCGCACGCTTCGCGCGCCGGAGCTCGAGACCAATCGCGCCGACGCCCTGCTCAGAACGTACGCCTGGATCCACCTGACCCGGACCGCGGACAACCGGATCCTGGAGCTTTTCCGGCAGGGGCTGATTCGGGGAACGGTGACCGGCGGGCAGGGCCACGAGGGCTTCATCGTGCCGCTTGCGCTGCTGGCGGACAAGGAGCTCGACGTGGTGTCGTTCACGCATCGCGACCTCGGCGGCCACCTGATCTGGGGCGGACATCTCTGCGAGCACCTGAACCAGTATTTCGCAAACGCCGACAGCCCGACGAAGGCGCGCGAGGGCAACATCCATCACGGCGATCCTGCCCATCGTTCGCTCCCGATGATCAGCCATCTGGGGCAGATGCTTTCAACCGTCGCGGGCGCGACCGATTCGCAGCGTCGGCTCGGCCGTTCGGCCGTGGGCTTCACCTTCTTCGGCGATGGAGCCTCGAGCACCGGGGACGTTCATGAGTCGATGAACCTGGCGTCGCTGTTGTCGCTGCCGGTGGTGTTCGTGATCGAGAACAACGGCTACGCGTATTCGACACCGGTCTGCGAGCAGTTCGCCACGGGCACCGAGCTTTGGAAACGCGCGGCGGGATACGGCATGGAAGGGCTTGTCGTCGACGCGACCGATGTCGAAGCCTGCATCCGCACGCTCGGCTCCGTGATCGACAAGGTCCGGGCAACCCGGCGGCCGATGGTCGTGGAGGCTCGCACGCTCCGACTGCGCGGTCACGCCGCCTACGACACCTGCGATTACCTGCTTCCAGGCGAGAGCGACGGTTTCCTGGCGCGCGACGTTCTCCCGAAGTTCCGCTCAAAGGTCGTTGAGGCCGCGGGCCAGGCTCGCGTTGACGCCGTCGAAGCCGAGTTGAACGACTTTCTCGAAGCCTGCATCAAGGTCGCCATCGCCACCGCGCGACCGAATCCGGCGGGCATGGAGGCGGACCTGTTCGCCCCTGCCGGCACGCCGATTCCATGGCTCCCCACGCCCGACGCACCGGCGCAGCTCAATCTCGCACAGGCCGTCAATCTCGGCCTCCGAAAGATCCTCACCGAGCGCCCTGAGTCCCTCATCCTCGGCCAGGACATCGCCAGGTACGGCGGCGCGTTCAAGGTCACCGAGGGCCTGCTTCAGGATTTCGGCCGACCGCGCGTCCTGAACACCCCGCTCGCGGAAAGCGCGTGCACCGGATACGCCATCGGCCTCGCGCTCAACGGGCACCGTCCGATCGAGGAGTTCCAGTTCGCGGATTTCTCCACGGAGGCGACGACGCAGATCACGCAGAACGCCGCGACGATGCACTTCCGGTCCGGCGCGGCATGCCCGCTCGTGTTCCGGCTGCCGACAGGCGGCGGGCTGACGTTCGGCTCCTTCCACTCGCAGGAGCTGGACTCGTTCTTCCTCTCGATGCCCGGACTGAAGGCCCTGTATCCGAGCACCCCGCAGGACGCGTTCAACGCGCTTCTCGCCGCCTACGAGGACAACAACCCGGTGCTGCTCTTCGAGCACAAGGGGCTTTACCGCCGCAGCAAGGCGTCGGTGGCATGGGATCCGAACTACCGCGAAGTCTGGAAGCCGAGGCAGCTCGCCCGCGGCGATTTCGCCACGCTTGTCACGTACGGCGAGATGGTCCACCTCGCGACCGAGGTCGCCGCCTATTTCGAGGAAGAATACGAAACGTCGTTCGACGTCTTCGACCTGCGGGCGCTTGCGCCGCTGAACCTGGAGTCCATCGAGGCTTCGTTGAAGCGCACCGGCCGGCTGGTCGTCCTGCACGAGGGACGACGCACCCATGGCTTCGGCGCCGAGCTCGTATCACGGTTGTCGGAGACTCACTTCGCCGCCCTGAAGGCCGCCCCCCTTCGCATCGCCTCACTCGACCTGCCCGTCCCCTTCGCGCCCGAACTGGAAGCCGCATTCCGTCCGACGAAGGACGGGATCATCGACCGGATCGCCGCATGGATGGGATGAACTGCGGATTGCGGAATTCGGAGTGCGGATCGGGTCCGGCACCGGCCCGCCACGGCGAATTACGCATTGCGGATTTCGCGACATCGACTCGAAATTTCCTTTTACATGGCCCGTGCTAAATCCGCAGTCCGCAATCCGAAATCCGCAATCCCCCGCTCCCGCTGGGCGGGCATCCGGTTGTTCGCGATGGATGTCGACGGCGTGCTGACCGACGGCACGGTGATCATCTCGTCGGACGGGACGGAGGCGAAGTTGTTCTCGATTCTCGACGGTCACGGGCTGCGCCAGCTTCCGAAACTCGGGATCACCGCCGCCTGGATCAGCGGCCGGGCGTCGGGCGCGACCACGCGCCGCGGCGAGGAACTGCAGATCCCGCACATCATCCAGGGGCGCATCGACAAGATCACCGCACTGAAGGAACTCGCCTCGCAGCTGGGGCTCGAGGCCTCGCAATGCGCCTACATGGGCGACGACGTGATCGATGTCGCCGCCATGGAATGGGCCGGCATCGGGATCGCGCCGCCAGGGGCGCTGCCGTCCGTCCTGGCCGCGGCGGACCTGATCACCACCCGCCCGGCGGGGCATGGCGCCGTCCGCGAAATCTGCGAGCACCTCCTTTCCGCAAGCCCCGAAACATCAGGGAACTCGAAGCGGACGCCGCGCTCAAACCGCCGATGATGGCCCGACATTTCCTCCTCGCAGCCGCGGTCCTGGCGTTTTCCGGACCGGGTTTCGCCGCGGACAATGCGACCGACAGCGCGAAGCGGGCCATCGAATCAGGCCCTGCGCTCGGGTGGGTGTTCCCCGTGTTCACCGACAAGGAAGGCTACCACATGCTCACCCTGCGCGGCTCGTCCGCACGGTTGTTGAGCGCCGACCGCATCGAGGTCACCGGGTTCAGCGCGATCGTCTTCTCAGGCGACGCCAGCGAGCGCACCGATTCCGTGCTGATGAGCCCGCAGGCGGTCTTCCAGCCGAAGCTCAACCGTGCGGAAGGCGACGGCGCGGTCCGGCTCATCCATGACGATGTCGAGGTGACCGGCCGTGGCTGGACCTACGAACACAAAATCCAGAAGGTCACCATCGCGCATGACGTGCGCGTCGTTTTCCAGGCCCAACTCAAAGACATCCTCAAATGAACTGGTCATCCGCATTCCGCTGGACCGGCGTCCTGATCGCAGCGTCCCTCGCCGCCTC
>JAJYAR010000040.1 GCA_021779435.1 bacterium | reverse complement strand
CGCGTGCGGCCCGGCGGTGCTGGTGGATGCGATGATGAAGGTGCACCAGTACTCAATGATGTGCGCCTCGATCGTCAGCCAGGAGGCGGCCATCGAGGCTCTGGTCCGCGGCGAGGACGGCATGAAGAAGATGCGCGACCAGTATCACCGCCGCCGCGATTTCATCGTGCGCCGTTTCAACGAGATCGGTCTGGCATGCCATCTTCCGCGGGGGAGTTTTTACGCGTTCCCGTGCGTGACTTCGACGGGGAAGAACGAGCGTGACTTCGCGGTCGGTTTGCTCGAGGCGGAGCGTGTGGCGGTCGTGCCGGGCACGGCGTTTGGCGCGAACGGCTCGGGTTTCGTCCGGGCCTGTTTTGCCACGAGCTATGAGCAACTGATCCTGGCCTCCGACCGGATCGAGCGCTACGTGCAGGGGCTGGCCTCGGCGAAGCCTCCGGAATCGCGCGGCTAGGGTTCCTTTCTGGCTGGGGGCTATTTCCTTCTCGATTCCCGCCCGCCGCTTCCCGATCCTAGCGGGCATGTCTCGTATCGTCGCCATTGTCGGACGTCCCAATGTGGGCAAAAGCCGCCTGTTCAACAGGCTGGCGCGCAAACGGATTTCCATCGTCCACGACCAGCCCGGAGTCACGCGCGACGTCATCTCGACCGAGGTGAAGGAAGGCGGCTACACCCTGCTCGACACCGGCGGCTTGGGGCTGAAGGGTGGCGAGACGCCCCGCCAGCTCGTTGCGGCTTCGGAACAGCAGGTGGCTTTCGCCATCGAGGCTGCCACGCTCGTGCTCTTCGTGATCGACGGGCGCGAGGGCGTCACGAACCTCGACGAGACCATCGCTGCCTCCCTGAGGCGGGCGAACAAGAAGGTCATCGTGGTGGCGAACAAGGTGGATTTTGACGAGGGGAAGGCCGAACTGGCGCCGGTGTACCGTTTCGGGCTCGGCGAGCCCATGATGGTATCCGCGGAACATGGACGGGGGGAGGATTACCTGCGCGAGGCCATCCTGGCCGCCCTCGGTCCGGTGCCGGCGGAGGAGGAGGGTGCCCGCGCCCCGGATGCGCCGCTGTGCGTGTGTTTCATCGGGAGGCCCAACGTGGGCAAATCCTCCCTGGGCAACCGGCTGCTGGAGAGCGACCGCCTGATCGTCAGCCCCATACCCGGCACGACCCGCGACGCCGTGGAGATCGACTTTCATTTCAAGGGCCGTGACGGGAAGATGTATCCCTTCAGTCTGATCGACACGGCGGGCATCAAGGCCGCGACCAAGCTGGCCTCGCCGATCGAGTATTTCTCGCGGCTGCGTTCGCTCGATGCCATCCAGCGTGCGGACGTGATATTCATGGTGGTCGACGCGATCGACGGCATCACGCACCAGGACAAGGCCATCGCCGGCGAGGCGACCAAGGAGCGCAAGCCCATCGTGGTCGTCGTGAACAAGTGGGACCTGGTGCACAAGGCCTTCAAGGATCCGGCGGGCATCCAGGGGTACGACAACGAGCGCGAATATCGGGAGAAGTATGAGAAGGCGCTGTTCGAGCGGCTGTTCTTCACCCCGGGCTCGCCGGTCATCTTCGTGTCGGCGATGAGTGGATACGAAATCGACCGCATGCTGAACGCGGCGGTGAAGCTGCACCGGTCGCTGGACAAGAAACTCCCGACGGCGCGGCTGAACGAAACGCTCGGCGAGCTCGCCGAGCGTGTTCCTCCGCCGTCCATCGCCAACAAGCGCTTCCGCGTCTACTATGCCGTGCAGACCGGCAACCGGCCCTACCGCATTCGCATCTTCTGCAACCGCGAGGAGCAGTTGTCGGAGAGTTACCGGCGTTATCTCGAGTCCGGCCTGGTGAAGGAGTTCGACCTCGAAGGATGCCCGATCTATTTCGACCTCGTGGGCAAGCCCAAGGGTGGCCTGCGGGCCTCGATCCACGGTGCGAATCGCGATCACGACGAGTCCGGACGGCCTCTCCCGAAGTGGAAGCAGGCGGAGATCGATGAGGACTGAGGGAAAAGAAGCGAGGAGCGCGAAGCCGGAATCGGGAATGCTTCCAGTGGCTTGAACAGAAGGGAACGACGAGCGTTTCGATGAGGGAAATCCGAGGTTAATGCCGCCTGCCTCTTCACTTTCGAAACGCCGTTCTGCAGCCCGGATCCAATCCGCCTCGCGATGCTCCGTCGCCTTCGTACTTCAATTTCCGGATTCATACTCCTCGTTTCACGCTCCTCGCATCCTCGTTCTCCATGAAGATCGTTTTTCTAGGCTCTGACGGCATTGCGCTGCCGATGCTCGAGTGGATCGCCGGCTCCGGCCGGGCCCAGGGCGAACTGGTTGCGGTCTACACGCAGCCCGACCGGCCCGTCGGACGCGGCCAGAAGGTGCAGGCGAACGCAATCAAGACCTGGGCGCTGGCGCGGAAGCTCCCCGTGTTTCAGCCGGAGAAGCTCACCGAGGACGTGCGGGGCGAGTATGCCGGGCTGGGTGCGGACCTGGGGCTTGTGATGGCGTACGGTCACATTTTGAAGGATGCGTTCATCGCGTCGCCGCGACTGGGAACCGTGAATCTCCACGCGTCGCTTCTGCCGGCGCTGCGGGGGGCATCGCCGATCCAGACGGCGGTGGCGAGCGGGTGCGGGGAGACGGGGGTGAGCCTGATGCGCATCGTGCGCGAGCTGGATGCGGGTCCGGTGGCGGAGGTGGAGCGGGTGTCGATCGGGCCGCGCGACACTGCGCTCGACGTGGAGCAGCGGTTGGCGACGGCCTGTGTGCCGCTCATGGAACGTGCGCTGCCCCGGATAGCGGACGGGAGCCTGAAGTTTGTGGCGCAGGATGGATCGCGTGCGACATTCTGCCGCCGACTGACCAAGGAGGACGGCGGGCTCGATTTTTCGGCTCCGGCGGCCGTGCTGGCGGCGCGGATCAACGGGCTGTATCCCTGGCCGGTGTGTTCGGTTCCGATTCACGGCCAGGCGGTCAGGATCGGGCTCGCCGAGGCGTTGCCCGAGGTGGCGCCTGCGGGCGTCGAGGCGGGTTGCGTGCTCGGACATGATGCTGAGGGGCTGCTTGTGGCTGCGGGGGGCGGCGTGTTGAGGCTGCTGAAACTTCAGCGGCCGGGGGCGCGGATGCTGCCGGCGGCGGAATTTTTGCGAGGCTTCCCGGTGCCTGCCGGCGA
Source organism: bacterium (assembly GCA_021779435.1). The sequence continues at coordinate 8,386 of JAJYAR010000040.1, read as the reverse complement.
CCGGCTCTCGTCGGTGCCCATGCCGGGACTCGTGCGTTGAGGACCTGACGCTCCGGGTTGCACGCGCGGACAAAACGTTTTCCGTGTGTCGCGAGGCGCCCCGCAGCCACATGAAAACCCATCCATCCTGAATCATGAGCCCTGCACCCATACTGGTTTGGTTCAGGAGGGACCTTCGGCTGGACGACAATCCGGCGCTGGCGGCCGCGGCCAGGCGGGGTGGGAAAGTGGTACCTGTCTACATCGAGGATCGCGCCGGGGAGGGGGCGTGGGCGGCCGGCGGGGCCTCGCGCTGGTGGCTGCATCACTCGCTTGGTGCGCTCGACGCCTCGCTTCGGGCGAACGGGAGCGGGCTCATTTTCCGCGCTGGAGACTCCGCTGAGGTGCTTGGAAGACTCGTGGCCGAAACCGGGGCGGGAGCGGTGTACTGGAATCGCCGTTACGAGCCTGCGTCTGTCGCGCTTGAAGAGGCGATCATGGCCCGGCTGGGTTCGGAGGCCATCGAGGCTGCCGGTTTCGCTGCGTCGCTGCTTTTCGAGCCGAAGGCGGTAACCAACAAGCAGGGCGGGCCCTTTCAGGTCTTCACGCCGTATTGGCGGCATTGTCTGGAGCTCGAGATACCGGATCCGGTGGCGGTGGGGCGGCCGGATTGGTGGCCGGCGGCGCGGCTGCCGCGCGGCGAAACGCTGGAGAGCCTCGGCCTGCTTCCCGGTCGGGACTGGGCGGATGGATTTGCGGCGCGCTGGACTCCGGGTGAACAGGGGGCGCGGGATGCCTTGAGAGAATTTGTGTCGGGCCGCATCGACCGATACTCGAAGGATCGGGATTTTCCCGCGCTGCGGGGAAGCTCCCGTCTGTCGGCGGCGCTGCATTTTGGCGAGATCGGACCTCGGCAGGTGTGGGCGGCGGTAAAGGAGCGGAATGCGGAGACGGGGGTGTTTCCCTCGAGCGAGGGTGAGCGGCGTTTTCTTGCGGAGCTTGGCTGGAGGGAATTCGCGCATCATCTGCTCTACCATTTTTCGCGCACGCCCGAGGCACCGCTGCGGAGCGAATATGAGCGATTCCCGTGGGCGGAGGATCCCGGAAAACGCCTGCTGCGCGCATGGCAGAGGGGGAAGACCGGGTATCCGATCGTGGACGCGGGCATGCGAGAATTGTGGGCGACGGGGTGGATGCACAATCGAGTCCGCATGATTGCTGCGTCGTTTGTGGTGAAACATCTGCGCCTGCCATGGGGCGAGGGGGCGCGGTGGTTTTGGGACACTCTCGTGGATGCCGATCTGGCGAACAACACCCTCGGTTGGCAGTGGACGGCGGGCTGCGGAGCGGACGCGGCACCCTATTTTCGTATCTTCAATCCGGTTCTTCAGGGTGAGAAGTTCGATCCCGAGGGGGCCTACGTGAAGGCGTGGGTTCCGGAGCTTGGGGGGCTGTCCCCGGCCTTTGTGCATCGTCCCTGGGAGGCAGACGCAGCGACCCTGGACGCCGGAGGTGTGGAGCTAGGGCGCAGTTATCCAAGGCCGATCGTGGATCATGCGGAGGCGCGGAGGGCGGCGCTGGCGGCGCTGCAGTCGATCAAGGCGCGGCCCTAAGAACCGGCCATCGCCATGCGCCGCCGGTGGGCGGTCCCAGGATAGGGCGTGCTTGGGGAGCAAAGTTCCGATACGGAAGGTCTACCCATCTCATGAAGATCGTCGTCGCAGGTTCCACGGGTCTGGTTGGTTCCGTCCTTGTGCCGCGCCTGAAGGCCGAGGGCCACGATGTCCTGCGGCTCGTGCGCGAGGGAGGCGGGGAGCCGGGCACCGCGGTCTGGGATCCGGTGGCCGGCACGTTGCCTGCGGGCGTGTTCGACTCGGTCGATGCGGTGGTGAATCTTTGTGGCAGCAATGTGGCGGCGGGACGGTGGACGGCAGTCCGCCGGAGCGAACTTCGCGACAGCCGCATCCGAAGCACGGGTACGCTGGTGCGCGGGTTGGCGGCCGCGGCATCGCGGCCGCGCGTGCTTGTGAATGCATCGGCCGTCGGCATCTACGGGGACCGCGGCGGCGAGGTGCTCACAGAGAAATCGCCGGCGGGTAGCGGGTTTCTTGCCAGGCTTTGTGTCGACTGGGAAGCGGAGGCGATGAAGGCGTCGGACTCGGGCACGCGTGTGGTATGTCTGCGGATTGGCGTCGTGATGAGCGGACGGGGAGGAGCGCTCGCAAAGATGCTGCCGCTCTTCAGACTGGGACTGGGAGGCAAGCTGGGGGACGGCCGCGCCTGGATGAGCTGGATATCCAGCGAGGACCTGGTGCGTGCGATCCTGTTTATCCTGACCGAGCCGTCGGTGTCGGGTCCCGTCAACGCGGTGAGTCCGGACCCGCTTCGCAACGAACAATTTGCCGCGACCTTGGCTGCGTCGCTCTCGCGTCGCGCCTGGATGCCGGTGCCGGCGGCGCTGCTCACGCTGGCTTTGGGGGAGATGGCGCGGGAGACCCTGCTTGCGAGCTGCCGGGCGCTGCCGGCGGTGCTCCGGGAGCGCGGCTTCGTGTATCGGTTCCCGGATCTTCCGGGCGCGCTGCTCGATACTCTGGGTTAAACGGACGTGTGTTTACCCGGGGGCTTGTGGTGCCGGGGCTGGCGCCGGGATCAGAAAAGCGTTGCCCCCCGCCGGAATTCTGAGGCGATAGGACGAGCCATGTCCCGCATCGCCCAAGCCTTCGCCCGCGCCCGTAGCGAGAACCGTGCAGCCTTCGTTGCGTACCTGTGTGCCGGCGATCCCGATCTTGAGACCTCGCTCGAAGCCTGCCGGGCGCTGCTTCGGAGCGGCATCGACATCCTCGAGCTTGGAGTGCCGTTTTCGGATCCGCTCGCCGACGGTCTGGTGAACCAGCTGGCCGCTCAGCGGGCACTCGAAAGCGGCATGAACAGCGCGCGGGTGTTCGAGCTGGTGAGCCGGCTGCGCGCCGAGTTTCCCCAGGCGCCGATCGTCTTTTACACGTACTTCACCAATGGAGTCGGACGCTATGTCGAGGCCGCCAAGGCGGCGGGCGTCGACGGCTTGCTCACACTCGACCTCCCGCCGGAGGAGGCCGGCGAATTGCTCGGGCACTGCAGGCGCTGTGGTGTGGACACCGTGTTCATTGTTGCACCGACCACTTCGGAGGAGCGCCTTCCCCTTATTGCTGAGGCCGCGACGGGGTTCATCTACTACGTCTCCCGCGAGGGAGTGACGGGCATGCGCGCCCAGATGGCCTCGGGCATTCCGGAGGCCATGGCACGCATCCGGCGGCATACGACGCTGCCTGTGGTCGTGGGTTTTGGCGTATCGCGGCGCGAGCATGTGGCGCTTGTGGCCGCGCATGCGGATGGCGTCGTGGTGGGCAGCGCCCTTGTGAACGTCATCGCCCAGAACCTCTCCGCCCGCACGGCGATCGGCCCGGGCCTGGCTAAGGTCGCGGCGGACCTGCTGGCCGGCACCCGGCGCGGCGCCTAGCGCGGCCGGCGTACTGTCGTCTCGTCGAGCGACGATGTCCTCGAACGCCCTTCGCACTCCGGGCCGCGTAATCCGCATCCTCACCGGCTGCACGGCCGTTGGAAAGACCGAGTTCGCACTGCGCTGGGCCGAACGTTTCAACGCGGAAATCCTTTCGTGCGATTCACTGCTGTTTTATCGCGGCATGGACATTGGCACGGCGAAGCCGACACGCGAGGAGCTCTCGCGGGTGCCGCATCACCTCATCGACATCTGCGACGTGACGGACCAGATGGACGTGACACGTTTCGTCGCCGCCGCCCGCGAGGTTGCCGAATCGATCGTGGCACGGGGACGGCGCGTGCTCGTGACGGGGGGAAGCGGCTTTTATCTGAAGAGTTTTCTCGCTCCGGTTGCGGACGGCGTGGAGGTGTCGGCGGAAATTCGGGATCGCGTGCGGGCGCTCACGCACGAAGAGGCGGTGAAGGAGCTTCGGGCCATGAATCCCGACGGACTTGGCAGGCTCGACGCGGCCAATCCGCGCCGGGTGGTTCGGGCGCTCGAACGCTGCCTGGCGTCCGGCCGGACGGTTGTGGAACTTGCGGAGGCGTTTGCGCGGCAGCCGTCGGCGTTTTCGGATTGGGAGGTCCGACTTGTGCGGGTCGACCGCGATCGGCCGGAGCTCGATCGCCGGATCGTGGCGAGGGTGTCGGCCATGATGGCGGCGGGCCTGGTCGACGAAGTGCGGCGCCTGATACCCCTTGGGATCGAGCGCAACCCCAGCGCCGCCTCGGCAATCGGCTATCGCGAGATCATTGCGGCGCTCAATGCGGGCCCGCCTCCCCAAGGTCTCGAGGCGGCAATCTGTCGCAACACCCAGGGACTCGTCAAAAAGCAGCGCACCTGGTTTCGGACGCAATTGCCCCCGCATCCCGCCGTGAATGGCGATTCGGCGGATGTGGAAACACTCTTTGGCCGCGACGACTGATCGGCGGAGACGCGTGCCGTCCCGAGGCAGGCGGGATATTAGCCTTCCGCATGACGGTCGGCCCCGGTGTTTTTATCCCGATGCGCCCAACGTCGGATCGCTTGCAAAGGGTCCATGGTTTTGTCGATCCTCGTGCCATGCACGATCCCGAGCCACCGTCCGATCAGGGCACCCAATCCAGGCCGGAATGGGCACCCGAGGATGCGAACGAGGCCTTTGCGACCCGAGTGGTGCAGGGAGTGCCCCGAAGCTCGGAAGCGGTGAGCCCCCAAAAGGACGCATCGGCGCGCCGTCCCCGGCTCAGTGTGGATGATTATGCGGCGGGCGTCATTGCCGGCGACCTGATGGTGCTGGGGCGGGCGATCACGCTCATCGAGAGCAACGCGCCTGCGCACCAGATGCAGGCCCAGCAGCTTCTGGCAAAGCTCCTGCCTTACTCGGGCAAGGCGCGGCGTCTGGGCATCACGGGCATCCCGGGGGCGGGGAAGAGCACGTTCATCGAGTCCTTTGGCTGTCGCCTGACTGATCTCGGGCGCCGCGTTGCGGTGCTCGCGATCGATCCGTCCAGCTCGGTTCACGGCGGAAGCATCCTTGGCGACAAGGTGCGTATGGAGAAACTGGGGACGCGAAAAAACGCATTCATCCGACCGTCGCCCTCCGGCGGATCGCTGGGCGGGGTCGCGCGCAAGACGCGCGAGGCCATCCTGGTGTGCGAGGCGGCGGGCTTCGACGTCGTGATCGTCGAGACCGTGGGGGTGGGGCAGAACGAGGTGACCGTGGCATCGATGGTGGATCTTTTCCTCGTGCTGATGATCGCCGGCGCGGGCGACGAGATGCAGGGGATCAAGAAGGGCGTCATCGAGCTGGCCGACGCGATCGTGATCAACAAGGCCGACGGCGACAACAAGCCGCGCTGCATGGCCGCGCAGGCGGAGATGAAGCGCGTGCTGCATTATCTCCAGCCGACGACCCCGGGTTGGGAAACGCCCGCGCTCCTGGCGTCCTCCCTGTCGGGTGAGGGGGTTCCCGAGGTGTGGACGATGATGGATCGGTTTTTTGCGCACACGCAGGCGACCGGGGCGCACGAGGCGCGTCGTCGCGAGCAGGCGGTGGATTGGATGCACGCGTTGATCCTCGAGAGCCTGCGCACCGAGTTCTACGCGTCGCCTGAGGTAAAGAATCGGCTCGAGGCGGTGGAATACGCGGTCGCCCATGGCCACATGCCGGCCCTTGTGGGGGCTCTCGACCTGTTGCGCGAACGCGCGCGCTGACCGGGCCCGCGCGCCGACCGCTCGGGCCTCAGATCACCAGGTCGTCGGGCAGCCGCAACGCGGCGATCTTTTCGAAGATCCGCTCGCTCGCACGCTGGTAGCGCTCCTTGCCGTCGGAGGGATGATCGTAGTCGGCGGCGTGGATCGGTTTGCCGTAGACGACCGACACCGGCGAGCCGAGGCGGACCGGGCCACCCTTGCCAAAGGCTTCGTAGCTTCCAAAGACACGGGCCGGCACGACGGTCACACCCGTCCTGCAGGCCATGAAACCCACGCCGGCTTTCGGCTTTTGCAGCTTTCCGTCGGGCGTGCGCGTGCCCTCGGGGAAGAGGATCAGGACCTTTCCGTCAGCGATCGCGCGAAGCACGCGTTTCATCGCGTGAATGTCGGAGCCTCCATCGCGGTCGACGGGAATGGTGCCGACCGTATCCAACCACCAGGAAGCGAAGCCGGGTTTCCAGAGGGTCTTGCGCGCAAAGAAGCACATCTGCCGCGGGATGTGGCAGCCGACGAGGGGCGGATCGAGATGGCTCGCGTGATTGCAGCTGACGATGAAGCCGCTGTCGCGCGGGAGATTTTCAAGGCCGACGACCTCGCCGCGAAACGCGATGTCGAATAGGACGCGAATGATGTAATGGCAGAAGCCATAGACGAACGTCATCCGCGACTGGGGAAATGCCTCGCTCATGATCCGGGTGGGCGGAGTGGCCTCAGGCCGGAGTGCCTGCAGCCTCGATGGATTTCGAGACGAACTCGACGACCTGATCGAGTGAGAGGTGGGTGCTGTCGATCGCCGTGGCTCCAGGGGGGCAGGCGAGGGGCGCGGTGCGCCGCTGGGTGTCGAGTCGGTCCCTCTCCACGATGGAATCGGTCTGGCCCTCGAGCGCGCGGCGCTTTGCGCGCTCCAGGGGATCGGCGTAGAGGAAGAAACGAAAGTCCGCCTGGGGGAAGATCACCGAGCCGATGTCGCGTCCTTCCATCACCAATCCGTGGAAGCCTGCCTTGCGTGCCACCTCCGCCTGTCCGCGCTGGTAGGCGAGCAGCGCGGTGCGAATCTCGGGAATCGCGGCAAATCGCGAAACCTCGCCGTTCACCGTTGCGCTGCGGATTTCGGCCGCGTCGATGGGACGTCCGTCGATCGTCATGCAGGCGCTGCGCCCAACCAGGTCGGTTCCCAACGTGAGGCCGGCGACCGAGGTTCTCACGGCACGGAGGTCCGACGCGCTCACGCCGCGGCGCAGCAGCTCGGCGGTGATCGCGCGATAAAAGGATCCCGTGTCGACGTGCAGCAGATGAAAACGCTCGCTGAGTGCCCGGGAAGTCGAAGACTTGCCCGAGGCCGCGCCGCCGTCGATGGCAACGATGATGAAGCGTGCTGCGGTCATGCTGCGTTTCGTTGAAGTGGAGGTTGGAAGAGCACGGCGGGGCGTGGAAAACGCGACACAATTCTGGGTGGGGCGGGAAGCGCTCAGACGCGCTCGTTCCGAAGGTCGTCGAGCACCTCGAAGAAGCGCGGGAAGGTCTTGGCGCAACACGCCGGATTGTGCACGGAAAGCCACGGCTGACCGTCGCCTCGAAGGTCCCGGCTTCCGAGGATGGCGAAGCTCATCGCGAAACGGTGGTCCCCGTAGGTTTCGATTTCAACGCCCTGGACGAGCGGGCGTGGGGTGATCGTCAGGGCTCCCTCCTCCTCGTGCACGTCCTGGCCAAGCCTGCGAAGTTCGCGCGCCATGCCCGCGACGCGGTCGGTCTCCTGCTTGCGCGTGTGGGCGATGCCCTCGATCCGGGTCGGCCCCTCGAGCAAGGGAGCGATGGCGGCGAGCGTGAGGAAAGTGTCGGAACATCCGCTGAAGTCGCGCGAAACACCATGCAGCGCAGTGGCCGCGTCGCGCGACGACTCGAGTCCCTCGGTGGATTCGCGGAAGATCCCGCCGACCGCGCGGAGGATCTCGATGAACTCGGTGTCGCCCTGGAGTCCCGCACCCGGTCCGCGAAGTCCAGGGAGGCGGATGCTCCCACCGACGACGAGAGGCAGTGCCAGGAAATAGCTCGCGGCGGTCGCGTCGGGTTCGACGCCGTACAGGCCACCGGGCGCGCGATAACTCTGGCCGGAGCCGATCAGGAATCGGTCTTCGGCGAGGCGTTTTAGCGCGGGTTGGCCAAATTGCTCCATCAGCCGCGAGGTCATCTGTACGAACGGCCAGCGCACGCCGCCGACCAGCCTGACTTCAACGGGCGAGGACGCCAGCGGAGCGACCATCAGGAGCGCGGAGAGCAGCTGACTGCTTTCGCGTGCGTCGATGTCGACGGGGCCGCCACGAAGCCCCCGGGCATGGATTTCGATGGGAAAATGGCCGTCCTCGCCAAGGCAGCGGATGTCCGCTCCGAGCACCCCGAGCGCATCGATGAGGCCCTTCATCGGCCGGCGGCGCATCTGGGGCACGCCGTCGATTCGCCAGTCGCCGGAGGGCGCGGCGGCGCACAAGGCCGTAAGAAAACGGGCGGCGGTGCCGGCGAGGCCCACGAAGAGGTCGGCGCGCCCCGGGGAAAAAAGCCGCGACTGGCCGCTGACCACGACGCGGTCGCCAGCCATGTCCACGGAAACCCCGAGAGTCCGCAGTGCGGCGATCATGAGCTCCGTGTCCTCGCTGATGAGCGTGCCCGTGAGGGCGA
>JAJYAR010000039.1 GCA_021779435.1 bacterium | reverse complement strand
CGCCTTTCGAAGCACGCGCTGGGCTGGCCCGAAGAGCCCGCTTTCCTCCTGCCGGAAGCCGCCCTGACCGTCTTCCGACGGGCGCTGACCGAAGGCGCCATCCATCAAGCCGCATGGGAACAGCGCATGGCCGCCTGGCGCAAGGCCCATCCCGCCGTCGCGGCAGATTACGAGCGCGCCCTGGCCGGGGAACTACCAAACGGCTGGGAAACCCGCCTGCCGCTCTTCACGCCGGAAGGCGGTGAACTTGCCACGCGCGAGGCCGGCGGCACGATCATCCAGGCGCTGGCCACCGCCATCCCCAACCTGATCGGCGGCTCGGCCGACCTCGACCCGTCCACCAAAACGAACCTGAAGGGGATGGGCGATTTCCAGAGCCCGCTCGCCCCTCGCGTGAACGCCCCCGACGGAGTGCCCGTCACCCAGGGACTCTCGGGCGGACCGTGGGGCTACGCGGGTCGAAACATCCACTTCGGCATCCGCGAACACGCCATGGGGTCGATCTGCAACGGCATGGCACGACACGGCGCCATCATCCCTTTTGACGCCACGTTCTTCACCTTCTCCGACTACATGCGACCGCCCATCCGGCTGGCAGCGTTGAGCGAGGTCCACGTCATCCACATCTTCACGCACGACAGCGTGGCGGTCGGAGAGGACGGTCCGACCCACCAGCCGGTCGAACATCTGGCCAGCCTGCGCGCGATCCCCGGCCTGCTCGTCCTGCGCCCGGCCGATGCCACCGAGACCGTGGAGGCATGGCGCGTAGCGCTCACCCATCGCGACGGGCCGGTGGCGCTGGTGCTGACGCGCCAGAAGTTGCCGGTCCTCGATCGTCGCGTCCTCGCGCCGGCCACCGACACCGCCCGTGGCGCCTACATACTGGCGGACGCGGAAGGCGGACCGGCCGATGTGCTCCTGCTGGCCACCGGTTCAGAAGTCCACGTGGCGCTGGAAGCTCGCCAGATCCTCCAGGCCGAAGGGATCCGGAGCCGCGTGGTCTCGATGCCGTGCTGGGAACTGTTCGAGGCCCAGCCAGCCGCCTATCGTGACGCGGTGCTGCCCCCGGCCGTGGCTGCGCGCGTGAGCCTGGAAGCCGGCGTATCGTTCGGATGGGACCGCTACGTGGGACCGCACGGCGTCGTCCTCGGCATCGACCGGTTCGGGGCCTCTGCTCCGGCTCCCGCGCTCATGAAGGCGTTCGGCATGACCGCCGAGCGCGTCGTTGCTGCAGCCCGGACCGTGCTGGGAAGATAGCATCGACCAGGGCACGGGGAGGACCGCGATGCTCGAGCCGGAAGAGAGACAGGGGCTCCTGTGGCTGATCCTGGTCGTGCTGATCGTGGCCGCGCTCTGGGGCTTCGTCGTCTGGCACGGTGCTCGCACGGCACCTCCCCGTTTCTCGTCGCGCATTCAAGGGAGAACCTTGCAACCGATCTCGTGAAAACAACCGCGCTATCCCCCCAGGAGACGCCGCCGGTGACGCATTTTTTTGTGTCAGTCTTCTTGCAGTTCATCCCATGAACCGCCTCTCGACGGCCGTGCGAGAAAGAAGTACGCCATCCATGAATGTCATGCCGACGCGTCGATGGACCGCTGCGCTCCTGCTGATCGTGGGAGCCATCCTGGCCTGTCGATCCACCCAGGCCGTGCCGGTCACGAACGGACTGGGCGGCGAGCGTCTGATTCAGGAAGTCCCGGAGCCCGCCCGCGGCCCAAACGCGTAGCGTCCGCGGCAGGAGACGCGGGCGTCAGCGGGCGGGCGTCTCGTCAGACAACCGTTCCAGTTCTCGGCGCACGGACCGTTCGGAGGCCAGCACCGCCTCCTCGAGCTTCCCGAGCTCCCGCTGAAGGATGTCAATGTCGGCATCCTCGGCCATGGCCTCAATATAGGTGGCCCGCCGACCGACTTCACACGCCCCGAACTGCAGGCTCGATCCGCGCAAGGTGTGAACCGCCGTGCGAAATGCGTTGCGATCGCCATCGGCCAGGGCATTGCCCGCCCGTGCCAGGAGCGTCCGCCCGTTGGAAAGATGCAGTTCCAGAAACCGCGCCAGCCGCTCGGGCTGGCCATCAAAGAGCGCCTTCACCTCACCGAGCGCCTCGAGCTCCTCTGACGGAACCGCGCCAACCCCTGAAGAAAGCGGCGAGAAGAACGATGCGTCCTCCATCAGGGGAAGAGGCGCCACGCTGGCGTCATCGTTCTTCGGGCCCGTGCTGCGTGAGGACGGTTCCACCACGCTCGGACCCGGCGGGGGAGATGGGGAAATGCCCCGACCGCTCACCACCTGACCCAGCACGCGGACCAGCCTCCACAGTTCCACCGGCTTTTCCAGAAAGTCGTCGACGCCGGCCTCAAACATCTGCTGACGCTGCGCCGGCAGCACGTTGGCCGTGATGGCCACGAGCGTGGGGCACCCACCGGCATGAGACAGGGCACGGATCTGGCGGGCCGCTTCCGCTCCGTCCATCACGGGCATCTGCATGTCAAGCAGAACCACGTCAAACTCCTCTCGGGACGCGGCCTCCACGGCACACAGACCGTTCTCCACAATCGTAAAGGAACAGCCTGTCATTCCAAGCATGGCGGCAAGGACCTCGCGATTGACGGGATTGTCCTCGGCCAGCAACACGCGCAAGGCTGAAAGCGACGGCGACATCTGGAAGTTCTCGCCCGCCTCGGACGAAGATGGCACGAGCAGCGCGTCCAGGGGAGGCACCTTCATGGTGAAGGTAAAGGTCGAACCCCGTCCCATCTGGCTTTCCACGCCGATCTGTCCGCCGGCGGCCTCCACCAGGCGACGGCTGATGGAAAGCCCGAGGCCCGTTCCGCCGAACCTGCGGGTGGTCGAACTGTCCACCTGGCTGAATTCCTTGAAGAGTCGATCCAGCCGATCCACCGGAATGCCGATGCCGGTATCGGAGACCGCCACGCACAGGAAGGGCGCCTCGTAGGAAACCTGCACGCTGACCCGGCCATGCGCCGTGAACTTGACCGCATTTCCGATCAGGTTTCCGAGAACCTGGCGGATCCGGACGGCGTCGCCCTCCACCCACCGCGGCACGGTCTCATCGATGGAGGCCTCCAGCGCAACTCCCGTACCCCCCGCCACCGGACGAAAGAGATTGAGCATCTCTCCCACCAGCGCGCGAACTTCCACCGGCGCCCGTTCCAGTTCGAGATGCCCGGATTCCATCTTCGAGTAGTCGAGAATGTCGTTCGTGATCGCCAGCAGATGGTTCCCACTGCGCTGGATCCGATCGACCAGCCCCCGCTGTTCCTCGCTCAGCGATTTCGCGGAAAGCACCTGGGCCAGGCCAATCACCCCGTTGAGCGGGGTGCGGATCTCATGGCTCATGTTGGCCAGGAACTCTCCCTTGGCGTGCTCTGCCCGCACCGCCTCGTCGCGCGAGATCCGCAGCGCCTCGGCCTGACGAGCGATCTCATCCTCGCGTGCGTGAAGTTGTTCGAGGTGTCGCTGCCCGACCCGGTGGGTCGATACCGCAAAAGCCACGACCAGAAGCGTCAGGGAGACCTGTCCCATGGTCACTTCGAAACCCGACGCGACGAACTCGGCAGGAAACTTCAGTTCCAGTCCAACCGCGTACTGCACCAGCAACGTGGCCATCACGATCGCCCCCCATTTCCGGGCAGCTCGCTCCCCCATCTGCCACGCCGCAAACACCGGCACGGCCGTGAGAAACCACAGCGACATCGAGCGCGCCTGACCGCTGATCAGGGAAGCACCGGTCAGGGCCACGTAGTTGATGCTCAGGGCGACGTGCGCAAACGCACGATGCCGCGCCACCACCGCGGGATGGTTGCGCAACATGCTCATCACGGCCACCAGCAGCGCGGCGCACGCGCTCAGGCCGGCGTTGCGCCAGTACTCCGAGAACGCAAACTTGAGCGTGAACGCCACCCAGCACAGGGCGCACCCCGTGAGGAACAGGTGCAGACGTCGCAAGAAACTGGACTGCTCCAGTTCCTGGCGAGAAACTCCGCTTTCCACAGCCACACTTCGGATTTCGGCAAGGACACGTCCATTTCCGCCTGCCGTTCCGCACATACGATAAAGCAACTCCCTCCGGCGCCGCCCGCGTGGCCGCCACCCCGACCTCACTCACCGGGACAGCCAGAAGCTCCTGGCCTGCGCCTCCCCCCCGGACGGCGGCAGGACATACACCGCGGGTGGCGCGGCGCACGGCCCTGACAGGCGCATGTGGATCCACGTCCAGTCGATTCCACGGACCCGAGCGCGCGGCGTCCATCGTCCCCGCTCCCACACCACGAGGCGTGTCCCCGCCCCGCGCAACCAGCCGGCCAGTTCCCACGCGCGGCGTCCTCGGTCCGACGCGGCGGCCGCAAGATCCAGAAGCAGCGGGCGCCGGATACGCTGCACGGCATCGGAAGGGATCCCCCCTTCCGGCCCGAGCAGCACGGGCCGGAAGGAAACCGCTTGTCCCCCTCGCCGCGCGACCGGATCAAGATCAAACACCAGGAGGCCTCCCACGCCGGTCCGGGGGCGTCCGTAGAGCGCACGCAACTTCGCATACAGGGGGGCCCCAAAACAGCAGGTCGGCGCGTCCCCATCCTGCGGCATGCGCGTGTGCAGAATCAGGTACCGGAACCCCAGGGCCCGCAATGCGAGCGCATCGGCGGAAGCGATCGGGGCCGGGGACGCGCCCCGCGTCCCCCCCCCGGTTCCTTTCATCGCAACACCCTGCGCTTCAGCGACACCCCCCCCGGAAACATCCCGAGCCATCAGGCGCAGCATGCCAGCGCCTTCGGAACCCGCTTCATCGCGCAGCAGCATCCCCAGGATGCGAAACCGCCGCGCCTTGCGCACCAGGGCACGCACGCTCTGCAGGCTGACGAAGTCGTAGTTGAGCATGGGATGACGATGCAGCGTCTGGGCGTACAGATGCTGACCGACCGCCAGATCGTTGGGCAGGAGGGGGACGTCAATCACCCCGCCCGGCTTGGTCAGCAGACGATAACCCGCATCCACCGTCGCAGACGCGAGCCGGATGCGATAGGACGCGTGGATGACGTACGTGGTCTCGACCCCCTGCAACGTGACGAGCAGGATTCCCACCCCGAGCGCCAGGCGTCGAGAACGAAAACGGGGCACTGCAAAAGCCGCGAGCATGGCAAGGGCCAGGGAGACGCCCAGCAGGAATCGGGCCGGCCGCATGCGCGCCAGGACCGGCAGGAGATGATAGGCCATGGTGAACGGAGTCGGACAGCGCGGGATCCCGTTCCACACAAGCGCAGGCCCCAGCGAGAGCAACGCAAAGAGAAAAGCAATCCGCCCCCAGGGAAACACGGCACCGTTCCGCGGTCGTCGCACGGCGCCCAGGAGCGCGAGGCCGATCAGGAGGAGGCCGGGAAGCGTATCGCGCATGCGCCAGGGACGGTCACGCGCGAGCAACCCGGAGAAATCCGCGCAGTTGCGCAGCACGTCGGCCGAAGCCTGTTCCGTCCAGGACAAGCGTCCGGTCTGGCGGGGATCGTAGCGCGACTGGAAGCGTGCGCGCATCGTCAGGAGCGGAAGAACCACGAGGAGCACCACCCCGGCCGCCACGCCCAGGCTCGGCGCCAGCCGGCGAAACGGCAGGAACGGGATGAAGAGGGCCGCCAGCAACCCCAGATACCACGACGTGAGCCAGCAGAGCACGAAGAAGAGACCGCACCAGAGGCCAGCGCGATCGGGATGGGATGTTTCCGCCCGTGCAGCAGAAAACGTCTCCGGGTGAGTCGCATCGACGCCCTTCGCCGCAGGACGCGCGACGGGCGAACCGACCCGCCGGGGCGCGCGAAGGGCGTAGCGCAGGAAGAGAAGAAGCCAGCAGACGGCCATGTTCTCCGGAATCCCCTGGGACATTTCATTGAGATAGGCCGGCGAGAGCACCAGGAATGCGCCCGCCACGAAGGCGCCCCCTTCTCCCGCGCCGAGATCGCGAGCCAGGAACCACGCCGCCAGGGCGGTGGCGAGGAAAAAGGCTGCGCCGATCAGGTTGAAGACCACCGGCAGCGGCATCAGCCATTGCAGCGGAACCGAGAGCAGCGGAACCAGCCAGTACACCTTGTCGACTCCGAGCGGCACCCCCCACGGATAGAACAGCCCCGAGACATGAGGCGCCAGGAGCAGACCGTGACGAGCGTACCAGAAGAGCAGCATGTCGAAGAAGCCATCGCCGTTGCTGGCCACGATGAAGCGCGAGGGGTGCAGCAGCAACGGCCAGGTGAGCAGAACATAGAGCGCTGCATAAAGCATCGCCCAGGGGAATGCACCGGCAATGCGTCGTTCTCCCATGCCACACCGGTCAGAAGCGGCGAGAGACGCCCCTCCGACGGTGCTCACGCGATTGCCAGCACGTGTACTTTCTCCAGCGTCGCCAGTCCATCCGTCACCATGGGATCCACCGCGGCCAGATACTCCCGGACGCGCGCTTCGCTATCCACCAGTTCGATGATCATGGGCATGTCGACAACGTCGTCAAAACGCTTCGCGCTGTGAAGGATCGCGTGCCTGCCATAGCCCAGCGTACCCCGCAGCACGGTCGCCCCGCGCATGCCCATGGCGCGGGCCCGCATGACGAGCGCCTCGTGCAGCAAGCGCCCGCTCTCCGGCTCCCGATCGGAATCTCCGACGAAGATGCGCAGGAGAACGCCGACCTCCGTCGCCGGAAGTTCCATGCAATTCTTCTGTTGCGTGGGCACGGATGGCGGCTGTAGGCCGGGTCCCTCCTGATCCTGTCGCTCCATCTCGTTCCGACCACCCTTTCCCACGGGATCCTCATCGCACGAGATTCCGGTCACCCGAAACGCGCGACACCGCACGCAACGGAAATTCCACGCAAGCGGGCACGCCACCCTGCCCCCCTGCGGCTCCCTTCATCGTCTCCTGGATCCGGGGGGCGAGATCAGGAATCCCTGAAAACGTTGGAGACAGCCCATCCAAACCGTGCATGGGCCAGCACAGGAACCGCCACAGCGCAAGAGAAAAGAATCTTTATGCGTCGCTTCCTTCGCAGGCTCATCGTTCTCGTCGCCGCATTCCTCTTCACCACCTCCCCGCTGTACGCCCAGGGGACCCTGTGGCATGTGGTCTCCTCGCGCCTGTCCTATGATGCAGGGGGAGGCTCCAACTCCTCGGCAGACGCAACCGACATGCTCTCCTTCGGACGCAACGGTATCTGGCGATCCGTCCACGGCCAGGGAACCTTCCGCATCGAACGGATTTCCCCCGCGGACTGGCCGCGCTGGCGAATCGCTGCGTACGGTCCCACCCTGAAGGTCGTCCTGAACGGCTGGAAAGGCAGAACGGTGGATGGCCCAATCGAGACGTCCGGCAAACAGATCACCTTCTTCTGGCTCGTCTACCATGTTGGCCCTCCCGTCACCACGTCCCCCGCAACCATCTTCGTCAAGTTCGGGCGAACCTCCGGAACCCTCCCTTCCGCCACCGCTCAACCATCCGCCGGCCCGAACGCCGCCGCGCTCCCGCAATCAGAGACTCCCGCCACCTTCTCTGGCAGCTACTACCACATGGAGGGATCCACCGTCAACGAGTGGGATTTCCATGCAAACGGCACGTTCCTGCACCGTTTCGTCTGCGCCGGGGCGACCAGCACGTCCCAGCGTGGAAGATACCGAATCTCGAACGGGATGCTCTTCTTTCAGGTCACAAGCTCCGCCAGCGGGTATGAAGGTCCTCACTCCATCGGAGGGGGGACCGGAGGGACCGGTCCGGTACAGCGATGCCCCATCGAGTTACTCGGATCAGGAGGATCCGCCGGACTCCTCCTCAACAACGTCCGGTATTCTCCCAGGCACGGGTGGTGATCCGCCGAACTCGAAGAGCCGGACCTTCTCGAAAGTGGCCAGTCCACCTCCGAGGAGAGGACGGATCTCCGCGAGGTACGCCCCGATGCGGGATGCCCGGTCAACCACCTCGATCACCACGGGCAGGTCGTTCGAAAGACTGAAGGGTCGAGCCCCGTGGAGAACGGAGTGCCTCCCGTAGCCCAGCACGGCCCCCAGCACCACGGCTCCCCCCAGTCCCATCGCGTGCGCCTCCTCCACGAGCAACTCCTGGAGGGGACGTCCGCTCTGCGCCTCCCGACAGGCCCCGCCAGTGAACACGCGGAGCAGCCCCCCCTCCCGCGCCCGGTCTGCGTCCGGAAGCCCCGCACCGGCCCCACCTCCGGGGAGTGGAGGGGAGGAGCCCTCCTGCCCCGCAGCCGTCCCTCCGATCGCGTCGGAGGCGGTGCGTCCGCACGCCTGTGCTGGGGAGGGCTTTGCACGGTAATAGAGCACCCGGGCGCGCTCCAGGGTGATGAGGCCCCGTCCGTAGAAACGGTTCACTTCCGTCAGGAAGTCGTCGAGTCGCTCCCGATCCTCGACAATCTCCACCACGACCGGTGTTTCCACCGACAGTCGCCATGGATGCGATCGAAGCAGTTCTCCCCCCCGCACAAACCCCATCTCCCCGTGCAGCACGGTCGCGCCGGCCAGGCCCCGACGCCACGCCTTTTCCACGATGGCCTCGTAGACCGGGCGATGGTGATGGTGAACGTAGGTGGTGGTCAGAAAGCGGCACAGGACCCGCTCCCCATCAAGTGACACGGTCATGCGGACAAGCTCCTTTCTTTCCCAGAAACAGGGGGTCTCCTGGCCGTCCTCATCGTCCTCCCCACAGCGTGCCGGTGATCACGCCCAGACGCACGGCCAGCAGCCCGATCAGCGGACTGAGCACGACGTTCATGGAAGCATAGAGGAACTCCCCGTCGCGCAAGAGGGCCTGGCTCTCAAACTCGAACGTGGAGAAGGTGGTGTAGGCCCCCAGGAATCCGATCCCGAGAAGCATGCGAAGTTCATCGGGACAGCCCAGCAGGCGACCGGCGATCACGGTCCCCAGCAATCCAAGCAGAAACGAGCCCGAGACGTTGATGACGAAGGTGCCCAGCGGAAAACGTCCCCCGAAATGGCTCTCGACCCAGAAGTTGACCAGATAGCGCGCGTTGGCCCCCAGGAATCCCCCCGCTCCGATCAGCAGATACGGCATCAGCCTTTGCACGATGTGCTCCTTCCATGGTGGCGCTTGCATCTTTCGCAGGGCGGCCAGAACGCACGATGGCTCCCACCGCTCACGGTAGGAGCCATCAGCCTCCAGAATGCAGGCAGTTGACGGCGAGCTCCATCGCCACCGGAGAGTCGCTTCGCGCCGAAAGAACCGACCTCCTGCACCCCTGTGCGGGTCGACGCGACCCTTGCGGTCGCGCCTCCAGCGAACGAGAACGAGTCAGAGACCGCGAGAGGCCGCTTTGCGCTCGTTGAGTTCACGCATCTTCTCGAGATTCTTGATCTCGATCTCGGTCTCCCACGGCACGGTCACCTGGCCCTGCAGTTCCGGGGGAAGCTTGGTGATGAACGAGCGCTTGTCATTGCAGCTCTCGAACGCCGTCTGCAGATCGATCTGCTCCTGCTCGAACAGGTTGAAGAGCGACTGTTCCATCGTGATCATGCCGTCAGCCGACGCGATTTCCATCATGGAATGCAGCAGGTGTCCCCGATCGGCACGAATCATGTGCCGGGCGGCCTGGGTACCGACCAGCACCTCACAGGCCGCCACCCGACCGCTCCCGTCCTTCTTGAGCAGCAGCGACTGGCACATGACCCCCCGCAGGCTGTCGGCCAGTTGCTGGCGGGCAGACTGGCGCCAGTTGTCCTGGAACATGGAGAGGTAGCGGGTGATGGTCTCGGCGGCGCTGCGCGTGTGCAGGGTGGCCAGCACGAGTACCCCCACCTGGGCCGCGCGAAGGGCCATGAGCGCGGTGCTCTCGTCCCGAATCTCCCCCACCAGGATGATGTCCGGCGCCTCCCGCAACGCACTGCGCAGGGCGGTGTGGAAATCCGCCACGTGCAGTTCGATCTGGCGCTGCTCGATCAGCGCCTTCTTGTGCTGAAAGACAATCTCGATCGGGTCCTCGATCGTGATGATGTGCTTGCGCCGGGTCTGGTTGACGGCCTCCAGCATGGAAGCCAGGGTGGTGGACTTGCCGGATCCCGTGCCTCCGGCGACGAGCAGCAGGCCGGAGCGCTCGAAGGCCAGTTGCTGGAAGTGCAACGGGATCCCCAGTTCTTCAAACGTCTGGATACGGCTGGCCAGCACGCGCATGACGATCGAGGTGCCATGATACTGGCGAAAGACGTTCACGCGAAAACGCTGCCGACCGGTGGGGAACTCGACGGTGAAATCGAGATCCTGGGGACGCTCCCCGTGAAACTGGGCCCGCATCTGGCGATCCACGAGGAACTCGAGCAGAAGGGTGACCTCCTCCTCGCTCATCGGGGGAGCATCGAAGATCTCGATGGAGCCGTTGATGCGCGCCGCCGGCGGCGCACCCACCGACATGTGCAGATCGGAGGCTCCCCGTTCCAGGGAGTCTCGAAAGAAGTCCCACGCCAGGAGCGAGCGTTCGGCCACCGGTTCGAGGATCATCGGGCGCCCCGGTCGGCGGTGCGGACACGCCGGTGCAGACCGGCATGGAGTGCGCGAGACACGACCTAGGCGCCCGCCTCTTCGCGATGCTGGCGCGCAAGCAGCTGGATGGCCTCGCTGACCAGCTGGGAACGTTCGGGCTTTCGTCCGGTGCGGGAGAAGATGCCACTCTGCATCCCGTCGATGGCGAGAATGTCTTCCCGCGTCAGGTAGAAAGTGGCCTTGTAGCGCTCCGCCGCCGGCGCGGCCGGTGTTCGTGACACAGGCGCATCTTTAAGCGGGGTCGGCCGATCAACCAGGCGATCCAACACGTCGCCGTACATCTGCCCGGCCGTCTCCTCGGTGATCTGGGCACGCTTCCTGGCCATGCATGAGCTCCTTTGCGAGATTTCTGAACGCGGCCGCGACGTCACTGTCCGGTGCGTAGGTGAGCACGCTCTGGGCGGCCACCGTGGCCTCCTTGAGCTTGACGGATCGCTTGATGACGGACTGGAAGATGGGCACCCGCCCCTCGAACACCTTCTGTACGCTCTCCATCACTTCCCGGGCGTGCAGGGTGCGGGGTTCGACCATGGTCAGCAGCACGCCGGCGATGCGCAGGTGCTCGTTGAGTTTGCGCTGGGCCTTGGCGATGGTGTTGAGCAGCAGTTTCAGCCCCTTCATGGGCAGATACTCGGTCTGGAGCGGAACAAGCACCTCATCGGCCGCCGCCAGGGCGTTGATGGTCAGCATGCCAAGGTTGGGAGGACAGTCGATGAGCACCCGATCGTAGTGGGGGGCAAGGGGACGGAGCAGGTCACGCAGGACCAGTTCCCCGCTCATCGCGTTCAGCAGGTCGAGATCGATGGCGGAGAGCGTCAGATTCGAGGACACGAGAAAGGCCCCGTCAGCGGTCCGGATGGTGACATCGAGCAGGCCCGGCTGATCGTGGTCCGAAAGCGACGCCATGAACACGCTGTGCAGGGTCAGTTCCTGATCCTCGGGTTCCAGCCCGGATGCGGTGGTCAGGCTGGCCTGCGGATCGAGATCGATGAGCAGTACCCGCTG
>JAJYAR010000492.1 GCA_021779435.1 bacterium | reverse complement strand
GCCGGATGGCCGTGCCTGGACGCTGCGCGCCCCGCTCTTTTCCAAGGAGTTGTCGTGGTGGCGCACCTACGCCCCGAAGATGGGCGCCATCGACGTGTGGGCGCCCGACGTCCACCACTTTGGCCATCGCTACTGGCTCTATTACTGCGTCTCGGAGTTCGGGAAGAACAACTCGGCCATCGGCTTGATGTCGTGCACCAGCCTCGCGCTGGGCGACTGGCGCGACGAAGGCGTGGTGCTCAGCTCGAAGGCCGGGGTCGACCCCTACAACGCGCTCGATCCGGATCTCACGGTCGACGCTGCGGGGCGTCCCTGGCTCGTCTTCGGCTCCTGGTTTTCCGGCATCTATATCGTTGCGATCGACCCCGCCACGATGAAGCCCTCGGGCGCGCCGAGGAACCTGGCGTATCGCGAGAACGGCATCGAGGGGCCGATCATCGTGTATCGCGATGGTTATTACTATCTGTTCACCTCCATCGACCGTTGCTGCCGCGGCGCGGACAGCACCTACAAGATCAGCGTGGGCCGCTCCCGCGCGATCACGGGGCCCTACGTCGACGAGAAGGGGACCGACATGATGGCAGGCGGCGGAACGATCATCGAGCGGGGCGGCCCGCGGTGGCGCGGGCCCGGCGGCCAGGACGTGCGCGACTTCGGCGGCCACTGGGTGCTCGTGCGCCACTCGTACGACGCCGAGCACAAGGGAGAGCCCACGCTTCGGATCGCCGACCTGTATTTCAACAAGGCCGGCTGGCCGACCCTCTCGAAGCCCGGTTCGTGATCTCCCACCCGGCGACGCGGGAGGCATCCGACGGGCTGCCGAGGCGGCCGCGGATCTTAGGATCCCGGAAATAGTGGCGGCCGTCCGGGTATTTCGGGGGTTTGACTATGCCTGGAGGGGGACCTCAAGTGGACGATCGCCGCAGGCCGGTCCATGGTGTGCGGTCCCATCCCCCCGCCGCCCATGCGCCTCCTCGCGATCCTCGCCCTCTGCCTCCCGTTTGCCGTCACGCTCCGCGCCGGGGCACAAGACACCGAACGCCAGTACTTGTCCGGTCACGACAGCACCGATGCGGTGCCCTGGGACTTTTTCTGCACCGCCGGGCGCGGAAGCGGTTACTGGACGAAAATCCCCGTTCCCTCGTGCTGGGAGCAGGAGGGCTTTGGAGCCTACGCCTACGGCCTGGCGGCCCGTCCGAGCAAGCGCGTGCCGGTCCCGCCCCAGCCGCCCGAGGAGAAGGGCATTTACCGGCGCAACTTCACGGTGCCGGCCTCCTGGCGCGGCCGGGACGTGCGCGTGGTGTTCGAGGGCGTGATGACCGACGCCGCGGTGACGGTGAACGGCGTATCGGCCGGGCCGGTACACCAGGGCGCGTTCTACCGCTTTTCGTACGACCTCACCGACAAGCTTCGCTTCGGCGCCGAAAACAGCATTGAGGTGGTCGTGTCGAAAGAGTCGGCGAACCGGAGCGTCAACGCCGCCGAGCGCCGGGGCGACTACTGGAATTTCGGCGGAATCTTCCGCCCTGTCTGGCTGGAGTCGACGCCGGCGCGCTTCATTGACCACGTGGCGATCGACGCGGAGGCGGACGGCCGGTTCTCGGCCCGCGTGCGGCTCGGAGGCGACATTCCCGTCGGAGCTCGGATCGAGCTGCGCCTGCGGCACGACCACGGGGCGTGGACCGCTCCGGCGCTGGACTTCCCGGTGCCCGCCGGGTCGCATGAGCTGACGGTGAGCACGGTGGAGGGCCACCCAGACCTATGGACCGCGGAGACGCCGAACCTTTACGATGCGGAATTCATCCTGCGGGTGGACGGCCATGACGTTCACCGCGTGACGCAGCGGTTTGGATTCCGCACGCTCGAGGTGAAGCCCGGCGTCGGTTTGTTTCTCAACGGCCATCGCATCACGCTCAAGGGCGTGTGCCGGCACAGTTTCTGGCCCGAGACGGGCCGCACGCTTTCGCTCGCGGTGCAGCGCCTGGACGTCGACCTGATGAAGGAGGCCAACATGAACGCGGTGCGCATGTCGCACTATCCGCCCGACCCGGAGTTCCTGGATCTCTGTGACGAGGCGGGCCTGTACGTGCTCGACGAACTCGGCGGCTGGCACGGCCGCTACGACACCCAGACGGGACGCAAGCTGATCCGCGAGATGGTGCGCCGCGATGTGAACCACCCGAGCATTCTTTTTTGGGACAACGGAAACGAGGGCGGGGGGAATCCGGCCAACGACGGCGAGTTTGCGAAATATGATCCGCAGCACCGTCCCGTCCTCCATCCCTGGGGCGATTTCGACGGGATGAACACGGCGCACTACCGCGACTACGGGGACACGGTGAAACTCGCGCAGGGGCCCGACATTTTCATGCCCACGGAATTCCTGCACGGCCTGTTCGACGGCGGCGCGGGCGCGGGGCTCGAGGATTACTGGAAGATCATGGGCGAGAAACCGCTCGCCGCGGGCGGCTTCATCTGGGCCTGGCTCGACGAGGCGGTGGCTCGCACCGACGAGAACGGGCGCCTCGACGCCCAGGGCGACCTCGCGCCGGACGGCATCGTGGGTCCGCACCGGGAGAAGGAGGGGAGCTATTACACGATCAGGGACATCTGGTCGCCGGTGCAGGTACCGCTCGCGACGCTCCCGGCAAATTTCACCGGCACGCTGCCGGTGCGCAACCGGTACGATTTCCTGAATCTCAAAACCGTCACCTTCGCCTGGCGTCTGATGCGCTTCGGCC
>JAJYAR010000491.1 GCA_021779435.1 bacterium | reverse complement strand
CCGTCGCGCATCGTTACGAGCTCGGCGTCGGACTTTCCGCGGGCCGGCACACGCTCACCATCCGTGTCGACAACACGCTCGATCCGGACATCGGCGAAAACTCGCACAGCGTCTCGGATCACACGCAGGGCAACTGGAACGGCATCGTCGGACGCATCGAGCTCGTCGCGACCGCGCCGGTGTGGGTCGAGGACGTGCAGCTCCATCCGAGGTTCGAGGACCGCAGGGTCGTGCTGCGCGGTCGTCTCGGACATGCCGGGGCCGAACCGCTGCCGAAGACCGTGCGGCTCGCGTGCGTCACGGCGGCAACCCCGTCGATAGACGCCCCGGTTTCCGCCGACGGAAGCTTCGCGGCGGAGTATCCGTTTCCTGCGGACGCCGCGGCCTGGGACGAATTCACGCCCAACCTGCACAAGCTGACGCTTTCGCCCGGCAACGGCGAGACGGGCGAGGTGACGTTCGGTTTCCGCTCGATCGGCGCCGCCGGCCGGCAGCTGCTGATCAACGGACGGAAGCTCTTCCTTCGCGGCACGCTCGACTGCGCGGTCTTCCCGAAGACCGGTCATCCGCCGACCGACGTTGCGTCGTGGAGGCGCGAGCTGGGCGTGATCAAGGCGCATGGGCTGAATCACGTCCGGTTCCACTCGTGGTGCCCTCCGGAGGCGGCGTTCATCGCGGCTGACGAACTGGGTCTTTACCTGCAGGTCGAGGTGGCGAGCTGGCCGAACTGGTCGACGACACTCGGAGACGGCAAGCCGGTGGATGCGTGGATCGACGCCGAGACCGCGCGGATCCTTCGCGCCTACGGCAACCATCCGTCGTTCGTCATGCTGTCGGCCGGCAACGAACCCGGCGGCCCGCACCACGTCGCCTGGCTGACGGGCTGGGTTGCGCGCCAGAAGGCCGCGGATTCGCGCCGGCTGTACACGTCGATGTCCGGCTGGCCGGAGACGCCGGAAAACGACTATCACGTCCGGTCGGAACCGCGCATCCAGCAGTGGCTCGAGGAACTCCGCTCCCGCATCAACGCCCGTTCGCCGGAGACGCGCACGGATTACCGGGACTTCATTCTCCGCCGGGCGGTGCCGGTGGTCAGCCATGAGATCGGACAGTGGTGCGTGTATCCGAATTTCGACGAGATGCCGAAGTACACGGGCTATCTGAAGCCGAAAAACTTCGAGATCTTCCAGGCCCGGCTCGAGGCGCACGGGTTGGAGGCGCAGGCGCACGACTTCCTCATCGCGTCCGGCAAGCTCCAGGCGCTGTGCTACAAGGAGGACATCGAGTCGGCGCTGCGCACGCCGGAGATGGGCGGGTTCCAGCTCCTCGGCCTGAGCGACTTTCCGGGGCAGGGCACGGCGCTGGTCGGCGTGCTCGATCCCTTCTGGGAGGAGAAAGGCTACATCGCGCCCGCCGAGTTCAGCCGGTTCTGTGCGGCAACCGTGCCTCTGGCACGGCTGGCGAGCCGCGTGTTCACGGCGGATCAGCATCTGGAGGCGGACGTCGAGGTCGCGCATTTCGGCCCCGCGCCGCTGCGGAACGCGGGCGCCTCGTGGAAGCTCGTCGGAGACGACGGTCGGACCGCGGCGAAGGGAAGTTTCGCATCGCGTGACATCCCCGTGGGCGCGGGTTGTGCGCTCGGCCGGATCGACCTGGAACTTGCCAGCATCCCGGCGCCGGCCCGCTACAAGCTTGTCGTCTCGCTCGACGGAACCCGCTTCGAGAACGATTGGGACGTCTGGGTCTATCCCCGTGCCGAGGCGGTCGTCGCGGCTCCGCCGGCCAACGTGGTGGTCACCCCGACCTTTGACGCGGCAACCCGGGCGAAGCTGGAGAGCGGCGCGTCGGTCGTGCTGATGATTCCGCCGGCCAGCGTCGCTCCGGACCCCAAGCGCGGCAAGGTGGCGCTCGGGTTCTCGACGATCTTCTGGAACACCGCGTGGACGAACGGGCAGGCGCCGCACACGCTCGGCATCCTTTGCGACCCGAAGAATCCGGCGCTCGCGGAATTTCCGACCGACGGATACAGCAACTGGCAGTGGTGGTATCCGATCACCCAAGGCGCGGCCATGATCCTCGACGGGCTGCCGCGCGAATTGCGGCCGACGGTGCAGGTGGTGGACGACTGGTTCACGGCGCGGAAGCTCGCGCTCGTGTTCGAGGCGAGGGTGGGCAAGGGCCGGCTCCTCGTCACCAGCATCGATCTGGATGCCGCCGTGCTCGACCCGGTGCGCCGCCAGCTTCGCGCCAGCCTGCTCGACTACGCCGCCAGCCCGCGTTTCCAGCCGGCGGTGGACGTCACGCCGGAGGCGATCTCCGGTCTCTTCAAGCCGACGCACTGAACGTGAAGTCGGCCGCCATTTTCCATTCTTCATCCCCCCGCAGCGAATAACCGTACAACGCCATGTCCTTCTCTGTCCTCGATTACGCCGTCTTCATCGGCTTCTACCTCCTCGTGGTTGGCTTTGCGTTCTGGAAAAGCCGAGGCGAGCGCACCAGCGCGGACTACTTCCTCGGCGGGCGCAGCCTGCCCTGGTGGCTGATCGGCATCTCGATCGTGGCCGCGAACATCTCGACGGAGCAGATGGTCGGCATGGCCGGGCAGGGGGCCGGCGGGGTGGGGCTCGCGGTGAGCTCGTGGCAGCTGACGGGTACGATCGGCGTCGTGCTGATTGCGTTCACGCTCCTGCCGAAGCTGCTGCGCTCGGGAATCTACACGATTCCCGAGTATCTCGAATACCGTT
>JAJYAR010000490.1 GCA_021779435.1 bacterium | reverse complement strand
GATCTTCCACCCGCCTCGCCGGAACATCGTCACCGCCACCACCGCGAACACCGGCGCCGCTATCGCCACCGCCCAGAACACCCCGCCCGGCCCGAATCCCAGCGGAAACGCCAGCACCCACGCCAGCGGCATCTGCAGCGCCCAGTTCGTCCCCAGGCTGATCGCCGTCGGCGTCCACGTGTCCCCCGCGCCGTTGAACGCCTGCACCGTCACCATGCCCCACGCGTAGAAAATGTACCCGTAGCTGATCACCCGCGGCGCCCGCGCCGCCACCACAACCACACCCGCCTCCGGCGTAAACACGCTCACCAGCGGCCGCGCCATCGTCACAAACCCCACCGCCACCAGCCCCAGAGCTTCCACATCGCCGCCGCCCGCAAATGCAGATGCCGCAACCCCACCTTCACCCGGCTGCTCCCGCGCACCAGCAGCCAGATCTGCACCGCCACGCCTGTCGACCGCCCGATCGTCGTCCCCACCCCGGAACCCAGCACGCCCAGCCGCGGAAACGGCCCCACGCCGAATATCAGCAGCGGATTCAAAATCAGGTTCACCAGGTTGCCGATCCACAACACGCGCATCGCCAGCGCCGCGTCGCCCGCCCCGCGAAACACCGCATTGATCAAAAACAGCAGCATCACCGGAACGCTCGCGCCGTAAATCACCCGCGTGTAGCCCACCCCCGTCCGCACAATGCCGCCCGTCGCGCCCATCAGCCGCAGCACATCCGGCGCAAACCACGACCCGGCGATCGATGCCAACGCCGCAACAATCATCCCCAGCACAATCGACTGCCCCGCCGCATCCGCCGCCCGCTCCGCGTCGTGCTCCCCGATCCGCCGCGACACCATCGCCGTCGTCGCCACGCTCAGCCCCATCGCCACGCCGTACAGCAGCGTCTCCACCGCCTCCGTCAACCCGATCGTCGCCATCGCGTCCGAGCCCAGGTGCGCCACCCAGAACATATCCACCACCGCGAACAGCGACTCCATCATCATCTCGAGCACCATCGGAATCGCCAGCAGCGTGATCGCCCGGCCGATGCTCACCGACGTGAAGTCGCGATGCACGTCCCCGCGCAATGCGTCGGCGACAGATCGCCACAGCCCGTAATTTTCCTCGATCCCCTTCCTCATGCGCGGTTCGTCCATGGTGACATGCCCACGGACTGCGCCGGCTCCTTCACGCTCCGCTCCCCCGCTGCGCGAAACAACCGAACCGCGGCCGCAAGCGAGCGGTCATCCAGCGACTCTCAACACACCCGGCATGAATCCGGCCCGTACCGTTCCCAACTGGCCACGCCCCACCCCCCCCGGCCCTCAACACACCCCGCGTGAACCCGGCCCGGACGGTTCCCGGCTGATCACGTCCCATCCCCGACTCTCAACACACCTGGCGTGAATCCGACCTGTACCGTTCCCAAATGATCACGCCCCACCCCGACTCTCAACACACCCCGCGTCATCCCGCTCCGGACCGTAACCGAGCCGCGACCGCAAGGGAGCGTCGGCCCGCCTCGCTTCAATGGACCGCGCTGAACACCGCCCCGTGCGGAATCGCGCTCCCCTTCCACCCGTCCGGCCAATCCCGAGTGAAATCGATCGATTGCGGATCGAGCGTCAGCTTTCCCGTCTGCCGGTCGATCGTCGCGAAGAGGGCGCGTGTAAAGAGCGACCCGTAGCCGGTGATAACCAACCGGTCGCCGCCAGGCTCCACGGCAATCCAGTGCGGAAGATCGTGCGGCCCCAGTAGAATGCGGCTCACCTCGCGCGGATGCTCGGGATCGTGCATGTCAAGGCTGACAATGGCGTGGCCGCTTTGCATCGTCCCCACCAGATAATCGCCAACCACCACCGGAACGGCGCACGTCCGATAACCAAAGTCGTAAATCGGTTCGAGCGACGGATTGTCTCCCTCGAGATTCCGCACCAGGAACAGTCCGCAGTTGAACGTGGGCACCACCACCGTCTTGCCGTCGGCAAGCACCCGCGGCTCCGACGAATCCGCCGCGCCCGGGCCTTTCGGCAGGCTCATCGTCTTGACCAGCTTCACATCGGACAGCCGCCAGACCTGCGCCACGTGGCTGACTCGCGCCGCCGCCATATCCGCGCTGCCAGTGACAACACGATTGAGCTTCTCGACCACCGCGAAACTGTACGGCCGGATATTGGGATCCATCTTGTCATCCGTCGCCAGGCCGCTGGCCACCACTCGCCCTTCGCCATCGAATTTCACCAGACCGCCCGGAGCCTGATTGAAACCGCCCGAATACTGAAACGTCGCAAGCGTATCTCCGTTCGAAAGGTAAGCGAACGAATGCGGCCACCCATAAGCCCCAATGCTGTCGAACTGCCGTAATAGGCGCGGTTGCGAAGGCTTTCGCAGGTCGAAGACGTAAGTCCGGTTTCCGGACCAATCGTTCGCATACAGGATGCCGTTCGGAGGCATCGCGTAGTTCGTGTGGTGCGCCAGCATAGCGTCCCCAACCGGGACCATCGCCACCAGTTTGCCGAACTCCGGCGCGCCGCCCCCGACGTCGAACACCGAAATAAAGTCCTTCCCGAGCCCCAGATTCCTTCGGAATTCGCTCAATTTGCCTTCGCGAAGCACACTCCAGTCCCCGCCGGGGTGTTGCGCTTCCATCGCCCATACGAAGAGATAGCGGCTATGCGACGGCGGCGAAGCCGCGCCCAAAAGTAACGCCATCGCGCCGGCAACGAACCATCCCAATCCGGCAAATCGCTTCAT
>JAJYAR010000489.1 GCA_021779435.1 bacterium | reverse complement strand
CCGTAGCGGCGAGCGTAAGCGAGCCGTTGTAGCCGGGGTCCGCAGACCCCGGTGCCTCGGTCGTCGGTCCTCGATCCCCAAACCCCGGCCTCTGCGGAGGCCGGCTACATCGGACCCGGGGCCGCTGGCCCGCTCCGTGCCGTAGCGGCGAGCGTAAGCGAGCCGTTGTAGCCGGGGTCCGCAGACCCCGGTGCCTCGGTCGTCGGTCCTCGATCCACAAACCCCGGCCTCTGCGGAGGCCGGCTACACCGGACCCTTCGCGTGCTCAAAGGGCGCGGACGAATCGACGGTCGCGGTCAGGACCTGGCCGTCGAGCACGGCACGGACAGCCTGCAGGAGGACAGGGGCGGAGAACGGTTTCTGCAGCAGTGCCTGCAGCCCCAGGCGGCGCGCGGCGGTTGCCTGCCCGGTGTCGGTGGCTCCAGTGATCGCAATGATTTTCAGCATGGGCGAGGCCTTGCGCAGGGCACGGATCAGGCTCGCACCATCCATCAGTGGCATGACCAGATCGGTCAGCACCGCGTGAATCTCCTTCGAATGCTGCGCAAACACCATCACCGCCTCGCTGCCTTCGCTGGCCAGCAGCACACGATAGCCGTAGCGCTCGAGAATATTCCGGGCCGTGACGCGAACGCTTTCCTCGTCATCGACCAGCAGGATGGTCTCGCCGCGTCCCCGCGGAGCCTCGCCATCGCCCACATTGGCCGACGGCACGGCGGCTGCATCGGGCTTCGCCGGCAGGTACACACGGAATCGCGTGCCCTTGCCGGGTTTGCTTTCAATGCGCATGAAGCCGCAATGATCGCGGACGATTCCGAGGACCGTCGATAACCCGAGTCCCGTCCCCTTCCCCGGCTCCTTCGTCGTGAAGAACGGGTCGAAGATGCGGTCCATGTTCTCCGGCGGGATCCCCATGCCGGTGTCGGCCACCAGGAGCGACACGTAGCTGCCTGCTTTTGCGCCGGGAACCAAGGTTGCGAACGCCTCGTCCACATTGACGTCCTCGGCCTCGAGAGTCAGCACGCCGCCGTCCGGCATGGCGTCGCGGGCGTTCACGCAGAGATTCATCAACACCTGATGGACCTGCGTCGGATCGCTTTCGACGATCCACAGGTTGTCCGGCACCGAGACCTGCACCTTGATCGATTTTGGAAGCGTCTCGACCAGCATGGTGCCGACCTCCTTCAACAGCGGCCGGAGCGGCACCGGCCCCTTGCCCGTCTTCAGCCCGCGCGAAAACGTCAGCACCTGCTTCACCACGTCGGTTCCGCGCTTCGTATTCGCCTCGATCATGTCGATCAGCCGCAGCGTCGACGGATTGACCGTCTCCTCCTTCAGCAGGGGCGTGATCATCACCAGGGGCGCCAGGATATTGTTCAGGTCGTGCGCGATTCCGCTCGCCAGCTGGCCGATGCTCTCCAGCCGCTGCGCCCGGATAAGCTGAGCCTCGAGCTGTTTCCGCTCGGTGACATCCGTGTTGATCACGAGGATCGACTTCGGCTGTCCATGCGCGTCGCGCAGCAGCGACCACCGGCTGAAGACCGTGATCTTCTCCCGGTCCTTCGTGAGCTGGCAAAGCTCACCCATCCACTGGCCGTCGCGCAGGACGTCGGCGCACGCCGCGGTGAACACGGCGCCGTCGGGCAGCAGCAGCTCCGAGGAAAGCCGGCCGAGGGCCTCGCCGGAGTCCCAGCCGTAGATCCGTTCGCAGCCTTTGTTCCAGAACACGATGTGCTGCCGCGGGTCGAGAACCATGATACCGTCGGTCGCGATATCGAGCAGCATCGCCTGCTCGCGGATCCGCTCGCTCGCGAGCCGCCGCTCCGTGATGTCACGCGAGATCCCAACGGTGCCGGTGATCTCGTTCGCGGGATTGCGCAACGGCACTTTCGTCGTCGAAACCCAGGTGGTCCGGCCATCCGGCCACGTCCTCTTCTCCTCGATTCCCACCAGCGGCTCGCCGGTCGAGACCACGCGCTGCTCCTGCTCGAACGCCTCGCGCGCCTGCTCGGCCGGAAAGAAATCGAAGTCGGTCCGGCCAACCGCCTCGCGCGGTGCCGTCAATCCGAGCTGTCTCGCCATGTGCTCGTTGATCCGGACGAACCTGCTCTGCCGGTCCTTGAAGAAGATGTCGTCGGGAATCGCGCCGGCGAGGCTCTGGAACAGCACCTGTTCCTGCCGCAGCTCGGCCCCGATCCTTTGCTGCTCCTCGATCGACCGCACCAGCGCGGCATGCGCCTGCGCCGCCTCGGCCTCCGCCTGCTGCCGTCGCCGAAGGTCCTCGTTGAGCGCGCGGTTCGCCTCCTGCAGTTGCAGCGCCTTTTCCTCCAGCTTCCGAACAAGAACCTGGCTGTATTTGGTGACGAGCGGCTGGCCCGCGACGCGCGGCTCGCCCGACGCTGCCAGTTCCCCGCGCCCGGCCTTTGCAAGGACGTCCTCCACGCGCGCCATGAAAGTCTCCGGCTCGGCCGGCTTCAGGATGAACGCGTCCGCTCCGAGATCGAGCGCGAGCCTCTCGTCCTGCGGATCGGTGTAGGTGGCCGTGTACACGACGAACGGAATTCGTTTCAGACGCTCGTCGACTTTCCACTGCCGCAGGAGCGTGTAGCCGTCCATCACCGGCATCAGCAGATCGGAAACGATGAGGGTTGGCGGAGCCTGGTGCGCCTTGATCAGGGCCTCCGCGCCGTGGCTGGCCTCGACGACCTCCCACCGGTTCGCCTCCAGCAGCGTTCTCAGGAAGTAGAGGCAGATCGGAA
>JAJYAR010000488.1 GCA_021779435.1 bacterium | reverse complement strand
ATCGCGGGATGGGATAAGGCGGCGATCGCGTACGGGTACCAGGACTTTCCCCCCGGAACGGACGAGAAGCAGGCGCTCGACGCGATGGTGATGAAGGCGATTCACTCCGGGCTGCTCTATCTGAGCGATGCGGATGCGGGGCCGGAAGGCAGCGCCTCGCCGGTGGCGCACTTGTGGGACAACGGCTCGGACCCGGTGAAGGAGCTGGACCGTGTCATCGCGGTGCGGCAGCGGGTGATCGAGCGGTTTGGCGAGAATAACATTCCGATGGGCGCGCCGATGGCGGCGCTCGAAGATGTTCTCGTGCCGGCGTATCTCATGCACCGGTACGAAACGGTAGCCGTGTCAAAGCTGGTGGGCGGCGTCACTTACTCGTACGCGATGCGCGGC
Source organism: bacterium (assembly GCA_021779435.1). The sequence goes on along the minus strand of JAJYAR010000488.1, from coordinate 2,372 downwards.
GACGGGCAGGTTACAAGCCGCCCCGTGCCCGCGGCCGAGCAAAAGCAGGCTCTGGCCGAGTTACTGAAGACACTTACGCCGGAGTTTCTGCTGCTGCCGCGGCCGCTGATCCTGAGCATCCCGCCGAGGCCTCCGGGGTATCCGCTGACACGCGAGGATTTCCACCGGCACAGTGGGGTGACGTTCGATCCGCTCGGAGCGGCCGAGGCGGCGGCGGACATCACCGTAGATCAGATCCTCGACCCGGAGCGGGCCTCGCGGCTGCAGCAGCAACACGCGGCGGACCCGTCGATCGATGGACTGGACGGCGTCATCCGGTCGCTGCTCCGGGCGACGGTGTACGCAGAGCGCGGACCGGACGCCCGGCGGGCGGAGATTCAGCGGGTCGTTTCGCACGTGGTTCTCATCGACCTGATGGAACTCGAGCGGAACAAGGAAACCTCGGAAGGGGCGCGGGCCCTGGTCTATTACCACCTGAAGGCGCTGAAGACGTGGCTCGATAACCTCAAGCAGAAGGACCTGGCGCACGACACCTATGCTTCCGATTTGATCGGACGGTTCCTGGCGCGGCCGGAGACTGTAGAAGTTCCGGTGCTGCATGAGCCGCCGCCGGGACAGCCCATCGGAGAGGACGATTACGGGTTCGGGTGGTAAAAGGTCCGCTCATGCCTCGTTGCGCGCGAAGGGAAGCGGGAGGCGAAGGACGCGTTCTTTTTCCCGCTCTTCCTCCATGTGGCGCGTGCGGGCCTGCAGCATGGCTTGCAGCGTGAGCGCTCCCATGACGGTACGCGGCTCGCCGCGCGAAACCACGGCGATGGTGGTGCGTCCGGATTCGGCCATGCGGTAGACGACGGCGCGGAGAGGCTCATCGGGGAACGCGGTGACGTCAAGCGCGGGAGCGAGCGCCGCGTCCTCGTCGCGCATCACCTCGCGGACGAAAAGGAGCTCGAGCGGATCCACCGCGTATTCCTGGCTCAAGTGCAGGCCGCGGCGGGCGATCTTTTCGGTGAGGATGGATCGCTTCATCAGCAGCACGCTGACGCTGTAGGCAACCGCGCAGGTAACCAGCAACGGAAGCAGCATGTTCATGCTGTGAGTGAGTTCAACGGCGAAGATGACGGCGGCCATCGGCGCGCGCATCGCGCCGGCGATCATGGCGCCCATGCTGACGATGGCCCAGAAGCCAATGGGTTCGGCGGGGAAAAACAGCGCTTCGATGGAGCCGAGCGCGCCGCCGATCATTAGCAGCGGAGCCAGTACGCCGCCCGAGGTGCCGGAGCCGAGCGACACGGACCAGATGATGGACTTGACGATGAGCACGCCGGCGATGAGCGCGAGCGTCGTGCGGCCGGCGAGAATATCGCCGATGGTCGAGTAGCCGACGCCGAGCGCTTGGGGGAAGATGAGTCCGCCGGCTCCGACGACAACGCCGCCGATGGCCGGCCACCACATCCAGTGCACCGGCAGGTGTTCGAAGGCGTCTTCGGCCGAGTATACGGCCATCGTGAGGACCGTCGCGGCCAGGCCGGCGAGGAAGCCCGCGAGAAGGCAGCCGAGGAGGGCGAACGGTCCGGCGAAATCGGGCTGTTGGACTACGGGGAAGATCGGTCCCGCGCCCAGCATCCAGTGGCGGGCCATGCCGGCGGCGGCGCTGGAAACGGCGACGGGAATGAGGCTGCGCGGCTTCCATTCGAACAGCAGCAGTTCGACGGCGAGCAGGACGGCGGAGACGGGCGCCGCGAAGGTGGCCGACATTCCGGCCGCGGCGCCGGCGGCGAGCAGTGTTTTGCGCTCCGCGCTCGTAAGGCGGAAAAGCTGGGCGATCATCGAGCCGAACGCGCCGCCGGTCATGATGATCGGGCCTTCGGCGCCGAACGGTCCGCCGGAGCCGATGGAGATCGCCGAGGAAATGGGCTTGAGGATGGCGACGCGCGGCTCCACGCGGCTTCCGTTCATGAGGATGGATTCGATGGCTTCGGGGATGCCATGGCCGCGGATACGCTCGGAGCCGAACCGCGCCATGAAACCGATGATCACGGCGCCAACGACGGGGACGAGAATCGACCAGTAGCCCAACGTATTTGCGGCGGGGTTCGCATTGGCGGCGCTGAAATGCTGGAAGTAGAAAAGGTTGGTGAAGAACGCGATCAGGCGGAGCAACACCCAGGCGACCACAGACGCCAGCAGGCCGATGGCGGCCGCCAGAGCCGCGATCGGCGCCATGCGTAGGGTAGCGGTGAAATCACCGAGTTCTTCATTGCGGGGCTTCTTGGTCATAATTTCGACTGGAGAATCGCTTCCAGGCTGGCGGCGAGTTCGGGGCCGAGCTTATCGAGCTCTTCACGATGGGCGCGGCTGAGGCGGTGAAGGAC
>JAJYAR010000487.1 GCA_021779435.1 bacterium | reverse complement strand
CGAGAAGATCCAGGCGGCCCAGCGCGCGTCGTCCCACTCCCGTCCGTTGTCCCTCGAGGTTTTCGTCCACGGCGCGCTCTGCGTCGCCTACTCCGGGCAGTGCCTCACCAGCGAGGCTCTCGGAGGTCGCTCGGCAAATCGCGGCGAGTGCGCCCAGGCCTGTCGTCTGCCCTACGATCTTATCAGCGACGGCAGCCAGGTGGACCTCGGCGACCGCCGCTACCTCCTGAGTCCGCAGGACCTCGCCGGCATCGATCTTCTTCCGGAGCTCGTGAGCGCCGGCGTGGGATCGCTCAAGATCGAAGGCCGCCTCAAGTCAGCCGAATACGTCGCGAGCATCACGCGGGTTTACCGCAGGGCTCTCGATCACGTGATGCAGCGGCATGCAGCCGGCCTTGCGACCGAAGCCGCCGAAATCAATCCGCCGGCGGCCAGCTACGAGCTACAGATGGCGTTCTCGCGCGGCCTCTACACCGGCTGGTTCCGCGGCAACAACAACCAGGAGCTGGCGCATGGTCGGTTCGGCACGAAGCGCGGCGTTTTCCTCGGGGAGGTCGCCAGGGTGGCCAACGAGTCCGTCAGTCTTCGTCTCAATGCGCCGCTCAAGCCGGGCGACGGCATCGTGTTCGATGCCGGCCGGCCGGAGGATCGCGAGGAGGGCGGCCGCGTTTACCAGGTCGAGCAGCGGGGCGGCGAAGCCACGCTTCGTTTCGGACGCGGTGACATCGACTGGCGCCGTGTACGTCCGGGCAATCGGGTGTGGAAGACGAGTGATCCCGCGCTCGAACGCGAACTTCGGGCCACTTTCGAGGGCGACCAGATCCGGCACCAGAGGCCGATCACGATCGAGGCCCACGGGCGCACAGGGACCGCGCTCACGATCATCGTGAACGATGGTGCCGGCCATGTCGTGAAGGCCGCGTCGACGGTCCTGCTCGACAAGGCCGAAAACCAACCGCTCACCCCCGAACGTCTCCGCACGCAACTCGGACGCCTCGGCGGCACGCCGTTCCGGCTGGACGCCCTGCACTGGCACGTGGAGGGCGATGTCATCCTGCCGCTCAGCGCGCTCAACCAGCTCCGCCGCGATGCCATCGCCGACCTCGAAGCCTTGCGCACACGCCCCCAGCGCTGGTCGCTTTCCGACGCCGACGACGAGCGAAGGGTTGCGCTCTCGTTTCCGTCCAACGAGGTCGCCACGCTGCCTGCACCGACCTCCGCCCCGGAACTCATCGCGGTGATCCGGCTGCTCGAGCAGCTCGAGCCCGCCTGGCTCGCAGGAGCCCGCACGTTCTATTGCGAGTTCGAAAACCCGAAGCTGTACCGCGACGCCGTCGCCCGCTTTCGCGCGCTTCAGGAGTCCGGCAGTGACTCCGGGGCCTCTTCAATCTGGGTGGCCCCGCCGCGCGTGCACAAACCCGGAGAGGAATGGATCCTGGAGCAGGTGCGTTCGTCCGCGGCCGATGGATACCTGGTCCGCAACTACGACCACCTTTCGTTCTTCGCGGCCGACCGGAAGCGCGGCGACTTTTCGTTGAACGTGGCAAATCCCTGGACGGCGGCCCATTTCCTCGGAAGGCACGGACTCGAGCGCGTCACGGCGAGCTACGATCTGAACATCACGCAGCTCGAGGCTCTGCTGAACACGGCGCCTGCGACGTGGTTCGACATCACGATCCACCAGCACATGCCGCTGTTTCACATGGAGCACTGCGTGTTCTGTGCGTTTCTTTCGACGGGCAGGGACTATCACGACTGCGGACGCCCGTGCGAAAAGCACCGGGTCTCCCTTCGCGACCGCATTGGCGCGGAGCTTCCCGTCCGGGCCGACGCAGGCTGCCGGAACACGGTGTTCAACAGCCGCGCCCAGACTGGCGCAGAGTACGTTGGCCGGATGATCGAACTCGGCGCGCGCAGCTTCCGGGTCGAATTCGTGAACGAGCCCGCCGAAGAGGTGACCCGCACGCTGGAACGGTACGCCCGCCTCCTGCGCGGAGAGACCACAGGCGCCGAGCTCTGGCGGGAATTGAAGCTGATCAACCAGCTCGGCGTCACCCGCGGTCAGATGAGCGGCCGCGCGTGAACGCGGGCCCGCTGGCCCGCTTCATTCCGATGTAGCCGGGGTCCGCAGACCCCGGTGACTTGGTCGTCGGTCCTCGCCCCCCCCGGCCTCTGCGGAGGCCGGCTACATCAATCCCGGGGAGCGCGGACCGCTGGCCCGCTTTCGTAGCGGCGAGCGTGAGCGAGCCGAAGGTGGAGCGCGTTGTCCCGACCGCGCGGGATCGAAGTCTCGGACTGATCGGCAACCCTGCGCCGGATTCCATCATGCCTTTCGTCCACGCGGGCCGAGCCAACGGACCGCGCGCACGAGCAGCGGCACGCATCGCTTCACCTGCGCGGGATCCGCAAATCGGGAAACGAGCCTGCGTCCCAACATAACGCCCACAGGTATTCCGACCGATTTGGCGAACCGCGGCAGGCCGCCCAGCACGCCTTCGGAGCCATCGTCCGAAGCGGAAAACGGGTGAAGCATCGCGTGCGCGGCCCTGACGCATTCCGCGCGGTGCGCTTCGATACGGACCCGCAGCACGCGTTTGCGCGCGGCCGTGACGTCCTCGACCTCGATCACCGGGCGTCCGGCGGCGTCGCGCTGCACCTCGGGCGGTGTGCCGCGCAGGAACTCGACCCCCGCCTCGCGCGCCGCCACGAACCAGTTCTCGTAGCCCACGCCGGCGGTCCGCATCTCGAGGTAGCAGATCGTG
>JAJYAR010000486.1 GCA_021779435.1 bacterium | reverse complement strand
CTCCGCGCCGTGCTGGGGCGCGACGAACTGGTGACGCTGACGTTGCGCGACAAGGTGCAGACCGCCTGCCCGCAATGTGGACTGACGTTGACGGCGGACGACCTTCAAGCGCTGGCGACGCCGGCGGGCGGGGATCCGGCGGACAATTCGAAACTCCACCGCCTCCGCCAGGGCTACTGCGCGCGGAACGGTTGTTCCGGCTATTTCTACCAGTTCACCTTCCAGCCGGGTGTTGACTGGTCCAAGGTGTTCGGCGGAGCGATCGGTGACAGTGCGGCCGCCACCTCGGAAGCGGCCATCGCCGCGGAGCACGAGCGGCTGGCGGCGGCGGCGGAGCGCCAACGGCGACGGCTGCGCATCTTGATCGGCGTGGGAATCGTGTTGCTGCTGCTGCTCCTGCGGCAATGGTTCACCGGCGGAACGATTCCCTTCCTGCGCGAGCCACGCCAGTTTCACGCCGCGCCCGCCAGCGCGCCGTCTTCCCCTGCTCCGTCACCGGCAAGCCGCGGCACCAACCGCTGAGCCGCGCGCCGCGTGAGCTTGCGGATCACCGCACCATTTCCGTGCCCACGCCGGCGTCGGTGAAAATCTCCAGCAGCACCGCGTGGGGCACCCGGCCGTCCACCAGCGACACCTTGTGGACGCCGGCCTGGATCGCCCGCACCGCGCTGTCCACTTTCGGGATCATGCCCTTGTCCACGATGCCGGCGCGCTTGAGTGGTTCGACTTCGCCCGTTTGCAGGTGTGGAATGACCGTCCGGGCATCCTTCGGATCGCGCATCAAGCCGGGCACGTCGCTCATGAAGACCAGGCGCCGGGCCTTCAGCGCGATCGCCGCCTGCGCCGCCGCGACGTCCGCGTTGCAGTTGTAAATGTGCCCGTCCTCGCCCAGCGCCGTGGGGCTGATCACCGGCGTGACGCCCCGCTCGATGCACGCCAGCAGCGGCGGGGTGTTCACCGCCACGACTTCGCCCACAAAGCCGATGTCGAGCTTCGCGCCCGGCCGCCCGGGTTCCTCCAGCCACAATTTGCGACAGCGAAAAATGTCCGTGCCGGCGAAGCCTTGGGCCGCGCCGCCGAACGACTCCAGCGCCGCGACCACCTGCGGGTTGATCTCGCGCGACAGCACCCGGTCCACCACCCTGACCGTCGCCTCGTCCGTGACGCGCTGGCCGAGGATGAATTGCGCCTTCAGGCCCGCCTGCTCCATCGCGCGGGTGATGGCCTTGCCGCCGCCGTGAACGACGACGGGATTGATCTCCACCGCTTCCAGAAACACGATGTCGCGGGCCACGCCGTCGCGCACCGCCGGGTCGGGCGAGTCCATGAAGCTCCCGCCGTATTTGACGACAAACGTGGCGCCGCTGAACTGCTGGATGTAAGGCAGCGCCTCGAGCAGCGTGTTGGCTTTGGCGATCAGGTTCTGCATCATCGTGCGTGCTAGAGGACAACGCGGCTCCGCCCAAAGTCAATCCCAACCCGCCGGCGGCGGGGTGCCGCAAGCCAAAACCTTCCACCGAACCGTTTTTATCGCTTTTCCTTGCGCCGGTCTCCGTTTAGCCTGATGACACTGATTCGATGAACGCGATCGCGAAAATCGCCCTCTACGTGATGCTCACCGTTGGCACGGTGTTTTTCGGCCACCGATTCTTCACCGCGTTTTCGCAGCGGATGAACCAATCCTCCTTCCAGCGCGTCACGGATTACGATCTTGCCAGTGCGACCCAGCCGGCTGCCACCGACAGCACGCCGGCCGAAGTTGCCGGCACCAACGCGGCGCCCGTCAACGCCACGAACACGGCGGCCGGTGGTGAAACCAATCCGCCTTCCGCCACCGGCACCAACGCGGTGATCGCCAAGACAACCTCCGCCAAGCCACCGAAAACCGGCGCCCAACCGCCCGCCGGCGACCGGTCGTCATTCCTTGCCGGCTGGGGTTTTCTGGCGCTGCTGTCCCTCGTCGCGCTGGGCTTGCTGGCCGGCCACGACGTTTCGCAATACCTCGCGCAGCGGGTCCACCGGGAACTCTTCAGCGACGAAGGCGAGGTCGCCGGCGATCCACTGTATGACCAAGGCGAACAGCTTTGGGCCAATGGCGAGCACCTGGAGGCCATCCGCCTGATGCGCGAATACCTCCAGGCGAACCCGCGGCGGCTGCACGTTTCGCTGCGCATCGCTGAGATTTACGAGAAGGACTTGAACAATCCCCTCGCCGCGGCGCTGGAATACGAGGAGGTGTTGCAGCACAAATTCGACCCGGAACGCTGGGGCTGGGCGGCGATTCACCTCTGCAACCTCTACAACCGGCTCAACCATCCGCAGAAAACCGAGTCCCTGCTGCTGCGCGTGGTGAGCGAGCACCCGGAAACTGGCGCGGCGAAAAAGGCCCGCGAGCGTCTCGGTCTGCCGGAAGACGACGCAGGCGCAGGCGGCGAAGCGGGAGCCGGCCCGGAGGCGGGTGGACCGGGCAAATTGCCGCCCGGCTTCAAACCGAAACGCGGCTGAGCCGCGCGCGCGGCTTCCGCTACGCGCGCCTGCCGTTCAGACGCGCCAGCAGTTTTTCGTGGATGTCGCCGAAGCCGCCGTTGCTGAACACGCACACCACGTCGCCACCCCGCGCGTGGGTGCCGAGGTGCTCGACGATCGCCGGCACGTCCGACAGGTAGTCGGCCGCTTTTTCAGCCGCACGGAGATCGCTCATCAACCGCTCCGGGTCCAGCCGTTCCGCCGGCGCGAGTTGATCGAGCCGCGCCACCTGCGCGATGACGACGCG
>JAJYAR010000485.1 GCA_021779435.1 bacterium | reverse complement strand
CGTGGTGGTGAACGCGGCCGCGTGTTCGGCAATCAGCCCATCGAGATCGAATTGCCGCCGGAACTTCGACGGTGCGTTGCGCACCATGCAGGCAATCGCGAGTGCTACGATCAAAACCGTTGCCGGCAGGCGCCATGCGCGGCCGACCGCGTGGCTGATGCCGTAAAGGTGGCGCAAAGTGACGCCGGCGGGGTTGGAGCGGCGCATCTGCGCGTCCGCCAAGTCAAACCGGTCGGTGAATAGCTGCAACACACGGATCTGCTGATGCCGCCAGGCAATCAGAACCGCGCTGATTTCGGTGTGGTAAAACGTCCAGAGCAGATACGAGCCGAGACCGGCGCCAAGCGCGATGACGATCAGGTTGAAGCCGGTCATGTCGTCGTTCGACGGCCAGGCAGCTCGGGGATGCGGTTGGGCCATCGGCATTAGCCTCCGGGAGCGGGCGCGGTTGGGGATGCGGCCGGCTGATAAGGCAACAGCGGTGTGACCTGCTGAGCCACGACGCGAAGATCGACGGGCTGACGTGAACGCAGGCGCAGGACCTGCTGCAGCACGGAACGGAGATAGGTCTGTTTATGATCCGGGTCGTGGGAATGGTAGTAGCCGACACCTTCCCAGAAATCGCCATGCGCTTCGTCGAGGCCTTGACGCAATATCCAGGCGCCGGCCTCCAGATTGGCGCAGAAATTGTCGCGCAGCGCGTGAAAGGCGCGCTCTTTCGTCGTCGACCAGTGCGCCGCAACCTGCGGCACCCAGATTTGATTGACCTGCATCGGCCCGATATCGACGGTGCCGTTCGTGTTCTGGCTGACAGCGCCGAGCGAACCTCCCTCGACGTTGAGCAGGACGACAAGTATCGCAGGCGGAACACGGTACGCCCGGGATGCCGCCTCCAGGCAACCCTTGATGGTGGTGTCGTTACCGGTGTCGGCCGCCCTGGCGGCCCCTGCCGCAAGCAGCAACACCGCCACCCCCGCGCGAAGGGCGTGCCTCACGGTGAAGCGCCCGCCGCCGTCGGCGTAGCCCGGCTCCGCGCCGCCTCCGACCAGATCACATTGAAATCGTTCACCACGATCGCTCCCGCGCGCGAGGCCTGCGCGGTTGCCTCCATGGTCGCCAGCATGACGGTCGCGAAGCTGGAGGTACCGACGCCGCGCACCCGGAAGCCCAGCAGTGCACCGGGGTCACGAACCACGTCGAGATCAAAGCCCGCACCCGTCAAATCGCGCCACACAACCTGGCCAGCCGCGAGAAACGCCGGGAGGAGGCCACTCCGTGACGCCGCAGCCTCCGGACTGACCGAGACGACGTCGCCCGCACTGCGGTCGCGATATGTCACGTCGAGCGGGTTGCGGGACAGCAGCGCCTGCATCGTCCGTTCCACGCGATCGAGGTCAAGCCCGCTCATGCGTGCCGCCTGCGGTTCCAGACCGGCACAGCCGTCCGGGTGCGTCCCACGAGCCAGCGACGTCCGAGCCGAAACATGGCAGGCAGCGTCAGCCCGGCGAAGGAGATCGCCGCGAAGAACGTGATCCCCGCGATTGCGATGTAAAGCGTGGTCCAGCTCCAATAGACGCAGGCGACAAGCAACGGAAAGCAGGCCCGTGCATCGAGCATCAGAACGCGGACGGGTTGTCCGGTATTACGCCACATGGTCGAACTCCGGTCCTGAACGATGAGCTGTCACGACGGCGATCCCCTTTCGTGTTTCACGGATCATGGCCGTGGGAAGTGCGAATGAGCGCCGCGCAGTTCGTTCAACCGATTTGACGAAGCTCATAGGCGGCCGTGGCCTCGGTGATCCGGCCCGCGCGCAAGGCGTTCTCGATGGCCGCCCTGTAGGACTGCCCTTTCTCCTCGACGGCGCGGCTGGTCAGCGCGGGCCACTCACCCGGATCGGTGCGCAGGAATCGGCTTCGCAGATCAGCATCAAACACCAGAAATTCGCGCAGCGGCGTCCGCCGCCCGTCGGCTGAGCGTGCCAGACGCTGATTGATGATGAGGCGGAGAGACTGCGCAACGGCGGATATCAGGTTCTCCCGCTCGCCGGGTGGGCAGAGGCTCGCGATACGCTGCATCGTCAACGGAACATTGTTGGCGTGAATGGTGGTGGTCAGAACATGTCCGGAGATCGCTGCCTGGATTGCCGCGTCCATGGTTTCGGAGTCCCGGCATTCGCCGACGATGATGTCCGTTGGCTCCCGTCGCATCGCACCGCGCACGAAGGCCGCGAAGCTCGGGAGATCCCGTGGAATCTCGGTTTGGTTCATCGTCGAGGTTGGACCCCGCACCCGTTCAAGCAGAAATTCGACCGGCGCGGCTCCCTCGATAATGTCAAAGTTGCCGGCCGGATCCAGTAGCTTTTCCACCGTCATCCCGGCGATCAGCGTGCTTTTGCCGGAGCCGGTCGCGCCCGACACGATGACCATGCCGTGGCCCGGGCGGTAATTGTCGAGGATGCCTTGTTCGACGAGCTGGTCGCTCAGCGCCGGCGGCATGTCGGCGATCGGCCGCATGACAACGTTGCCGCCATCGCGACGCGGCGTGCGCGTCGGCGTCGCGTTGAGGCGGAAGCGAAGACGACGCGAGCGGCTCAATGAAATCGAATAGGCGGTGTCAAAGTCCTTGCCCATCTGCAGCCGTGCCATGCCGTCGGCGCCGTAGACGTGATTGACGATCTGGCTGAATTCGTAATCGTCCACCGCGCGCTCGGTGACCCGGTGGTTCTGGCCGTGAATACGCACCCACACCGGATGGCCACTTTGGAACGCGATG
>JAJYAR010000484.1 GCA_021779435.1 bacterium | reverse complement strand
CTGTGGCGGCTGGAGAACGTCGATCTTACGCCGTGGGAGCCGAAGGTCGCGGTGGTCCTGATCGGCACGAACAATGTGCGCGACACCCCGGAGGACATCGCGGCGGGCGTGAAGGCCGTCGTCGAGGAGACGAAACAGCGGTTCTCTGGGATCAAGGTGATTGTCGTCAGCATTCTCCCGAACGCCCGTGCGACGGAAAAGATGGCGGCGGCGAACGCGTTGATTGCGCCGATGGCGAACGGGAAGGACGTGTTCTATCTCGATCTCACCTCGAAGTTCCCCCGCGACGAGCAGGCAAATTCCTGGCGAGGCCTGGCGAGGGACAAACTGCATCTGACGGAGGAAGGCTACGAGACCTGGGCGCAGGCCGTCGACGCGATGCTCCCGGAGCTGTTGAAGTAGTCGAGTGGTCCGTTTCGGGGCGCTCGCACCCCGCCGGCTCGATGTAGGTCACTCCAGACTTCGGCCGCCTGTGGCCGAAGTAGTTCAAGGTGGACGTTTGGAATTTCGCGCGTGGCCGGAGGAGGAGGTTTTCACGTCATTTTCGGGCAGCGTCGGTCTCCGACCGGCGCATTGAGCCAATACTCTGGAATCGGCGCGCGTTGTCGTTAACGCGCTTGGGCTGAGTGAGGCTGGTCGCGGATTTTTGCTGGCGACAGCGGGATACGCGCATATTCAGCAGGCATGCCTACCGCGATCATCCTCCTTAAAGTCGACCACCGGAAAGTAACGGGAACAGCGGAGAAGCTGCTCAACATCCCGGATGTGTCGGAGGTGTACTCGATCTCCGGACGGTACGACCTGCTCGTGATCATTCGTTGCGACAGCGTGGACAAGATCGAGGCCATCGTGACGGACCAGCTGCTTCGCACCGAGGGGATCATCGACAGTGAGACGATGTTCGCCTTCCGCAGCTTCGACAAACGCGAGGGCGGCCGCTCGATCGAGGTAGACTGACAGAAGCCAGTCTGCCCCCGGCATCGTGTAACCTATTAGGTTACACGACTCATGGCGGCGCCGGCTCAGAGTGTAACCTATTAGGTTACACGATGCCTTGCGGCGGTCGGGCTCGCTCGCGCTCGGCGCTGCGTCGCTGGCGCGGGCCTGAGGCGGCGTGGCCGGTCCGGAAGTCCGGGCCTGCATTGATGCGCGGATGAATCTGCTCCTACGACGATTTCGGACGCCGCCACTCGGCGATCACGACGCCGGCAGCCATGAGGGCGCCGCCGATCAGGAGGCGGGGAATATCGGTTCGTTCGCCGAAGAATAAGAGCGAACAGGCGACTCCGAGCGGGATCTTCGCATTGTTGAACGCCGCGAGCGTGCCGGTGTTCACCCGCGTGGCGCCAACGTTCCACCAGAAGAAGCACACCCCTGAAGCGAGGATGCCGAGGTAGGCGAGGGTGACGCCCTGCGTCGCGGTCAGCCGCAACGCGAGCCAGTCCGTCGTGAACAGCGACCACGCGGCCGCCGAGACAGCCGCGCCGGCGTAGAGCAGCGCGAATGCCGAGCTGTCCTTGATTTCCGGTGCCATGCGCGGCCTCACCTTTTTCCAGGCCAGCTGTCCGGCGGCAAAACAGAGGTTCGATGCCTGCACGAGCAGCACTCCGAGGACGGTGCCTCCCGTCGCCCCGTGCTGCCACACGATCACCGCGGCGCCGGCGACCGACAGCAGAGCGGCGATCGCATGGACGGCGACGAAGCGGCGCTCCCATGCGCTGTCCAGCAACGCGACGAAGAGCGGCGTCGTGATCGTGAACAGCGCCACCTCGAACGCCTGCAGGTACGCGAACGCGTGGAGGTACAGCACATACATGATGCCAAACTGGACGGCTCCGATTACCGCGAGCCGGAGCTGCAGCTTCCCAGGAATGGAGTGGAGCCGGAGGAACGGCAGGAATACGAGCAGGGAGAGCACCAAGCGCAGCACTGCGACTGCCGTCGGGTCGATCCCCGCGAGGCGGCCCTTGATCAGGCCGAACGAGAACGCCCACACGAGCGAGACGACGAGAAGGTACGGCATGGAGGTCAGGCGGCGGTGGCGGCGGCGCTCACGCGACCGGCTCCACGAGGATCTTGGCGGCCGCGGTGAGGCTCACCGCGAGCGGGCGCGTGCCGGAGGATTGAACGCTGACGAGTCCTGCCGCGAGGTTTCGATCGACGACACGCATCGGGGCGCCCGGCTGCAGGCCGTTCTGCTCGACGAAATGGAGAAACTCGGACGACTGGTCGGTGATGCGCACGACCCGGAGTTTCCGGCCGGTCACGCAGGTGGCCAGCGTGGCATACACCTGGGAGTCGATCTTGCCCTGGCGGTTCGGGATCGGATCGCCGTGCGGGTCCGTGGAGGGGTGTCCGAGCAGGGCGTCGAGCCGGTCGAGCACGGCATCCGAGATGGCATGCTCGAGCTGCTCGGCCTCCTCGTGCACCGCGGACCAGTCCATCTTGAGGACGTTGACGAGAAACGTCTCGACCAGCCTGTGCTTGCGAAGGACGTTGAGCGCAACCCGCCGCCCCTCGGCGGTGAGCCGGACGCCCTCGCGCGGCCGGTGCTCGACGAGACCCTCGCCCGCCATGGCCTTCACCATCGTCGTGGCCGTCCCCGGCACGACCTCGAGGGATCCGGCGAGCGAACCCATGGGCACGAGCGTCCCGCCGCGCTCGGAAAGCAGCAGGATGTGCTTCAGGTAGTCCTCCACCGTGCTCGTTGCCACGGACCGAGCGTTTTCGGGCCGCCGATTCTAGCAATAAAATAATCCTGTTTGACTCCTCAAA
>JAJYAR010000038.1:10604-11759 GCA_021779435.1 bacterium | reverse complement strand
CCTTTCCCCACCTGGAGTGTCCCTCCAGCCCAACTTCACGCGCGTCAACCGCGGGATCCGTCGCAAGATAATCGAGCGCACGGCTGGCGCCCCACGCCCAGGCAGCCAGAACACCCCAATCCTCGAGCCCCCTGGGTTGTCCCTTGTTCACCAGCCCGATGATGCCGGACGTCAGCCCGGCCCCGCTGTCCGCCTGAACGCTCGCTGTGTCGAACACCGCATAGCCCCAGCCTTTCGTGAGCAGTTGCTGCTGCCATGATGGCCCGCTTGGGACGATCGGAGCACCTCCGGGTCTTCCCGGTGTCGCTGCCGCGGGTGAGGGGGCGGGACCGCTCCTCGCAGCCGACCGCATTCCGCCGAAGCCGAATTGAAGCATCACGGGAACGGGTCCCGTTGAGTTTGCCGGCGTCGTCAGGGTCACCCGTATGTCGACGTTGACCTTCGGATAGCTCGAGTTGTCCACATGGCCGACAAGCCGCTTCGTGATGACCGGAACCCCGTTGTTCGTACCCTCCGACCGGTCCTCCACCTTCCAGGTCACCGCCGGCACGACCGACGGAGTCCTGCCACAGACCTCGCGCGCGAAGTCCTCGAGGATCTCGGGCCTTCGCACGTTCCACCAGGTCCCGGCGTCGGCCACCTTTGCGCCGTTCTTCAGCACGAGCGGGTCTGGAAGATTCGGATACGGATTGGCCTTTGCCTCGTCGTAGTTGTAGGCCGGCCGGGTAAGGATCGGTTCGACTCCGAGCAGGGAGCACAGCCGCTTGATGTCCTCCTGTGCGGTGAGCACGACCGGCGGCGGCAGCCCAGAGCCGGTCTCCTCGGCCCCGCCCGACGAGGCCGCTGCCAGCAGGGCGCTGAATCCCAGACAGATGAGGGAGGTCGGGCGCATGAAAATGGGTGCCGCGTTCGGTTAGCGGGCGACTGTCTCGGCCGGGGGAAGATACGATTTCGGCAGCCCTCCCAGGTCGATCGTTAGGTGGTCGATCACCACACCGGGATCCACCATGAAGATGCGCAGGGTATGGCGGCCGGGCTGCAGCGCATGCGTCGTGGCGCCGTACGCGGAACCACGGAGCACGTTCGTACTCCAGACCGCGCTGTTCTCCGGCGTCTCGAGATCCACGAGCTGCGGCGTCTCATTGTCGATCGCCA
>JAJYAR010000038.1:0-10594 GCA_021779435.1 bacterium | reverse complement strand
GGTGCGTGGGTATCGCCTGGATCACCACCGCCGCGCGCGGCGCGGGGGTCTGCGTCGTCAGGTCGACCTCGAGCACCGGCGCGCGCGTCGTCACGTCGCCGGCCTCGATGGAGGCGGCAGTCACCGGGAACACCGCCATGGAGTCGCCCAGCCGTCCGAGCCCGGGTATGATCTGCCAGGCCGCGCCGTCGCGGTCGACCTTCCGGGTGGGGTGCTCCGCGGCAATCGAAAGAAAGCCATCACGCTCGGCGAACGTCATCGGGGCCGGCTGCTCCCGGCCAATGTCGATTGGCGTGGCGGGAAGGAACTTCACGGCTGTTTCCGCGGGTTCCGTGGCGGCACTCGAAGCTATCTCGGCAAACTTCGGGAGCTTGTGGACGTCGGTGTTGTGCGGGTGGCTGCTCATCATGTGCCTCCACTTGCCGCCCGCGAGGGTCTCGTTGTAGTAAACCGTCTCGGCCTCGATCGCTTCGTAAGCCGACTTCGATTTTGCCTCGGCGTCGCGCGCCGCCGTCGCATTTCCCGCGGCCGCGGCCCGGCGCTGCAGGTCGGCCCAGAGGAGCTTCTGATTCTGCAGCGTGGCGCCGCGGACCGGGTAAACGACGAGTTCATAGAACGCATCGCGCTGTTCCGCGGGCATCGCGGCGTAGAGCCGGTCGGTCTCGTTGCGCAACGCCTCGAAGGCCGCCAGGCGGAACTGGATTTCCCGGTCGGTGAACTGCGTCGGCTGGATCGGGCCGCCGGGGTTCTGGCTCGTGTTGAAGCCCAGGTGCTCCGGCTTGCGCTGGTAATTGAGCTGGTAATAACCGCGAAGCACGGCGGCGATTTCCTTGGCGTGCGCCGGTCCGAAGTTCGCTTTCGCAAAATCCTCGGTGAAGCCGCCGATGGTCTCGCGGCTGTACGACGTGATGTCGTACGCCATGCGCATCGCGAGCGTCAGATCGATCTCGCCGGGCTTGATGTCGCCCACGTTGATCACCCAGAAGTTCCGGGCACCGTACTCGTAAGCCTTGGACAATTCCTCCCACACGAGCGACGGCGGAGTCGTGCAGAGCCAGAGGTAGTCATGCGGGCGGCCCCAGTACGAGATGTGGTAATAGACACCCGCCCCGCCCTGCCGCTTCTGCTCTTCCGGGGTCGAGAGCTGGCGGATGTAGCCGTGGTTGTCGTCCGCCCACACCATCGTCACATCGGCCGGCGGCACCGCACCGAGCTGGTACAGCGTAAGGACCTCCTTGTACGGGCAGAAGATCTGCGGAATCGCGCTGACATCCGGGTTGACGAGATCGTGGAGCATCGCGCGCTCATCGGCGATGATGCTGTTCAACCGCGCCGCGCGCTCGGGAGGCGTCCCGCCGCCGAGCATGTCGGAATCGTGGATGCCGCGCATGCCGAGGGTGTACACGTTCTCGAATTTCCCGTTCTCGGCGACCCGTTGCCTCCAGTAATCGAGCACTCCCTGGCGGTTGGTCACGTAGTTGTAGCTGCTCGCGCGGTCGTGCGGCCACTCGGTGACGTTGTTGCGGAGCATCGGCTCGCAATGCGACGAGCCCATCACGATGGCGTAGCGATCGGCGACGAGCTTGTTCTCCGGGTAGATGTTGAACGCCTTCGTGCAGTCGTGCATCGCGGGCCAGCAGAGGTTGGCGCGCAGCCGGACGAGAAGCTCGAACACCCGGGCGTACGTCTTTGGGCCGACGTCGCCCACGCCGCCAGCGCTCTTCGGCTCGATGGTCTTGGCGGCCCAGGGCTGCAGGCCCCAGTCCTCGTCGTTGATGAAGATGCCGCGGTATTTGACCGAGGGAGTCCCCTGGAGGTGCGTGCCCGCGCCGAGAACCAGCGTGTCGCGCTTCGGGGCCGGCACATCGGCCCACCAGACCCAGGGCGAAACGCCGATCGTCTCGGAAATTTCCACGACGCCGTAGGCCGTGCCGCGGCGATCGCTTCCCGCAATGACGAGCGCGCTCGCCGTGCCGGGGAACGGATCCGAGACCGTCGTGACGACGTACGACTCCCACTTTCCCTCGATCGGTTTCACGTCCAGCTTGCCGCGCTTCACCAGGTCCGCGATCAGCGGGCTTTTCTCCACGCTGCCGATCACGATCACGGGGGCGTTCTGAGTGGCGACGGCGTCACCGACCGCCGGTTTCACGCCCGCGACCCGCTCGATGTCCGCCGCAAGCATGTCGGCTGCGATTCGCACGACCTCCGCATCCGAGCGGTCAACGACGATTGCGGCGGCGCGCCCCTTGACGACCAACGGAAAGTCGGAGGCGTCGGTGGCGGCGGTTTTGAGCGGCAGGCCGGCACCGAGTGTGGCCGTTGAACCGACGACGAGCGAGAGACAGAGGACGAACGAACGCAGTGTTTTCACGGTTGGATGAGTCGTGTTGAGAGCGAGGAAGGGGAAAGGCCCGGGCCGCTGTTCCGTAGGAGCGAATTCATTCGCGAAAGGCTCCCACCGCAATCCGAACGTTGAACTTGGATCCCGCGAACCATGAACCGTCGGCCGCGAAGCGGGACGTTGTGCCCAGGGTCCTCGGATCCCGGTACCTTTCGCGGGCGACCCAGCAGTCCGGCCCCTCGATCCACGGCCAGAGCCGCGCCAGCAAGCCGACGCCCACGTCCGATATCGAGCCGCAGGCGCGCGAACGGGGTGAGGATTCGTCAGGGGGCATGGTCTTGGAGCGCGCACGATTGGGCTGCGCACGCATTCGGGTGACTCGGCAACGTTCACGTTGATCTGCGGCCCGCCGCGACCCAAGCTCCGATCCGGTGTACTGTTGACCTATGAACCTGCGGCGGCTGGCAAACATTGCAGAACTCTCCCCCTCGGCGGTTTCGCTGGCGTTGCGCGGTAGCGCGAAGGTGTCGAAGGCCACGCGTGAGCGGGTGCAAAGGCTCGCCAAGGAACACGGTTACGAGATCGACGCCCGCGTCGCCGCGATCATGCGGGAGCTAAGGCGTCCCAGGGAAGGACGGACGCGCGGCTGCTTTGGGGTCATGTCGCTCTACGACGTGCCGAATCCCTGGGAGCAGTCGGTCCACCTTCGGCGCATCTTTTCCAGCATGGAGTCGCGCGCGAGGGAGATCGGGTACCGGCTCGAACCTTTCTGGCTGGGCGCTCCCGGGATGACGCGCCGCCGCTTTCGGGGCATCCTCGACGCGCGCGGGATCGAGGGGCTGCTGTGCTTCGGAAGCCCACGGCTCGATGACGCCTTTCCCGGGGAGCTCGACCATTTCGCCGTCGTGACCGTCGGCCTCAGCATCCGCACGCCGCTGCACCGGGTGACCAGCCATTTCTACAACGACACGATCACGGCGCTGGACCGGCTGCACGCGCTGGGCTACCGGCGCCCCGGCCTCGTCATCGGGAAATCCGAGGACCTCCGCACGTCCCACGTGCACGTCGCGGCCTACCTGGGGTGGTGCGACCGCGACCTTGGCGCCGGCGGCGCGCTGCCTGTCCTCTACGTCGACCAGGTGGAGGAGGCGCCGCTGATGACGTGGCTGCGCACCGAGCGGCCCGACGCCCTCGTGTTCATCCACTTGTCCGACCGGATCAACGACCTGCGCGGTGTTCTCGCGGCGAACCACGTGCGCGTGCCGGCCGACGTCGGGCTTGCCGTCCTCAGCCACATCCTCGAAGGGACTGGGCTTTCCGGCATGCAGCAGAACCAACGGCTGATGGGGGCGTGGTCCGTCGAGCTTCTGGCTGCGAGGATTGCCAACAACGACCTCGGCCTGCCCCGGGAACCTCGAATCGAGATGGTCGAGAGCACCTGGGTCAAAGGCGACACCCTGCGCGCCCGACGCCCGCGAACCGCGGGGTGAGCATAGCGCCCGCATGGACCGGCCTTGCACGATACCGTGTCTGGGGAAACGTGGCACGGGCGTCTCGCCCGTGGGTTTGAAGACGGACCCAGGCACATGGGCAAGATGCCCATGCCACGTTCGATCCCATGGGCGGGGTGCCCTGCTCACCCCGCGATTCAGGGCCGGACCTCTGAAAAGCACTACTGCTTCACGTCCGCCCGTGCGTTGGCGGTCGAGGTCATGTAGGTGAACCGGACCTCGCCGTAGCTCCATTTGCGGCCATTCGAGTCGGCCGTGACCGTTCCCACGAACCGGCCGGTGGCGTCCTTTTTGACCTCGAGCTGCGTCCAGCTGGAGTTGCCGCGTTCATAGTCGAACGTCTCGCCGTCATCGTCGTACAGCGCGAGTTTGCCGGCCGCTTCGCCGTAATGGCGGATCTCGAGCGGAACAACGTCGCCCGCCCGGGGAGCGGACCCGCGGGCCTCGATCATCGGGATCAGCGCACCGTCACGCACGTACAACGGGATACGATCGAGCGGAGGCGTGACTTCGATCGTTTCATTCTCGCCGGCGAAATTGCCCGTGTGGAAATCGTACCACTTCCCAGGCGGCAGCAGCACCTTCCGCTTCGTGTCCTTGGGATCGATCGGCGCTACGAGCAGCGAGTCCCCGACTAAAAACTCGTCCTTCACCTCGCGGACCGACGCCGGCACTTCGTAGGGGTTGGCGGTGGCATCGAGTTTCCCCGGCTCCCTCGGATCGGCGACGCGCATCCCGAAGGCCAGCTGGAGCGGACGGACCACCGGCGTGCCGCGATAATGATATTCGGCGAAGGCGTTGTAGAGATATGGCAGCAGCCGGCCCCTCAGCACGATGGCGTCACGGATCTGCTCCTTCACCTCGGCGTGAGTCCAGAGCCTCTGCGCCGATGACCAGCCGTTGTAGAGCGCCAGAGGGGAGAAGCAGACCGCCTGCGTGCGGCGGAGCATGTCCACGCCGCTGTCGCTTCCGCGCACCTCCGGCGACCAGAGCACACCCGCAAAGCCGCTGTTCGCCAGCGCGGTGATGTAGCCTTCGAACTCGTAGTTGTCGTTGTAGATGACGAACGGGAAACGCGACGCGCCGGCATTCGTGCCGCGAACCTGCCCCATCGTGCGGCGGTTCGCCTGGTGAAACAGGTCGTACACCTCGCGCTGCAGCAGGAGCCCGTAGGTCTGACGCAGCTGGTCGGCGTCGTTGCCCGAGGGAAACACCGCCGACTCGGGCCAGAGATAGCGATCGCTGCCGTCGACTTCATCGATCTTGAACCCGCCGACCGCCGCCGGACTCAGCTCGAGCACCGTGCGCTTCAGGTGCTCCGCGAAGATGCTACGCGCCTCCGGCATCGTATAATCGGGAACGATACCGTTCCAGACCAGGTGCGTGCCTGCAAAGGGGAGAAGCTGACGGTACAGCGGCGTGGTCGCGGGACCCACGTACGGATTGAACCAGAGATTCACGTGAAGGCCCTGGCGCTCCATCTCCGCGAGAAACCCCTTCGGATCCGGAAAACGCCGGGCGTCCCACTCGAACGAGCAGGGATACGCATGGTTCATCCAGCCGGGCTCCAGTCCCACCATGTCCAGCGGGATCCCGTTGCGCCTGAATTCATCGACCTCCTTCAGGACCTGCTGCGCCGTGGAGGACGTCGGGACGCGCGTCAGGAAGCCAAGTCCCCATTTCGGAGGCAGCGCGCCGCCACCCGTGAACAGGTTGTAGCGCCGCACCGCATCAAGCGGACTCGGCCCGGCAAACACATACACGTCGAGGCCGTCCGCGCTGACCGTCACCTCGACCGAGTCGGAGCGCGGCTGCGAGACCCAGCGCCCGTCCTTCGGCGGCTCGCCCGGCTGCGTCGGCATGATCTTGTTGGTGGTGCGATCAACCACCGGCGGCCGTTCCCTGGCGGCGAGCCGGACACCATGGCCGACGGTGACCCTGACATAGCGCGAGGTATCGAACAGCACCCCGAAGCCTTTCGAAGAAATATAGAGTGGCACCGGGGCATGCGTCCTTCCGGTGATGCCGCGCTTGGCGTCCCAGTGGTCCACGTGCAGCTCGAAGATATCGCCGTTGCGGCGCATCTTCGCGAAATCCACGCCGAGACCGTACACGTCCTCGTCGCCGGCGAGGGGAAACCGCACCGAGGTACGGTGGTGAAGAGTGCGGCCATAGATCTCCGCCTGATCGAACGGGAACGCGACGCCCGGCATGGCTGCGAGCGCGTCGACGCTCGGAGTCAGTGCCCCCGCCGCGGAAAGCAGCGTCAGCGCCTCGGCCTGGCCGATGGTCGTTTTCCACACGCCGGGGGCAACCTGGGTCCAGGTTGGAACGACAGGCGACGTGATTTCGGCTGCGACATTGCGGGTAGGGACCGCGAGCAGGGCAACGACAGCAGACAGCAATGGCAGGAGCAGGGGGGGTCTCATTGGGAGTCTGACCATACGGCACGCGTTCGCAGGGCCCGTCAACGGCGTGAATTGGGCGCGAGTTTAACGTGGCACGGGCATCTCGCCCGTGTGGTTTGCTCTCGGACGGCACGGCAGATGGGCAAGATGCCCATGTGCCTTGCCTCCGTCGTGGCATGGGCATCTTGCCCATGTGCCTTGGGCCTGAGCTCAAACCCACGGGCGAGACGCCCGTGCCACGACGGAATTGGCCAAACTCCAGACATGGGCAAGATACCCATGCCACGTTCATTTCCTGGGCGGGACGCCCATGCCACGTCGGAAGACGGACGCCTTCGAATTGATGTGGGCGGGGTGCCCTGCCGGGGCGTTCAGCGGTTGATCACCAGATTGTCGAAATACGGCGTGCTCAGCTTCTTCCCGCCACCGGCGAGCAGACCCGCCATCCCGCGGGAATAGAGCGGGTCCGTCGCGGTCACCACCTGCTTTCCATCCACCAGGCCCGTGATCACGGCACCTTCGAAACGCAGCGTCAGCGTGTGCCATTCGTCGGGACGGATCCCCGCGAGCCTGGTCGCGCCAAGTTCCTTCTCGCCGCCTTCCGCCGCGTCGTTCGCCGCCTTGATCAGCGCCTGCTGTTCCGCATCGCCCACGAGTTTCTTCTTGTCCGCCTTCCCGCGGACAACCACCAGCCGGCACCGGCCGTCGTCACCGAGTTCGAGAAAGTAGCCCTTCGGAATAAAGCCGTATCCGGTGCCCACGTGATTGACGCGCCCCATCACCGCCGCGGCGTCACCGGCGTTCAGTCTGACGTCGACGCTCACCTCGTAGTCGGCCCACTGATCGTCGCCCACGATCGTGAACGGCTGCCAATCGGGCGCCCACGAGATCGTCGGGATCGGGACGACCTGTCGCAGGCACTGGCCGTCGCCTTCGGGGCGCTTCACGAGTTCGAACGCCCCCGCGATGTCCGCGAAGTACCGCGGCAGATAGCCGTAACGCTCCGGCGTGGAGTAGCTGTCAAAGTCCTCCCGGTACGGGAACGGGAACGCCTTGTCGGCCGGCACTGCGGCATAACCGCCTTTTTGCTGCCCCGTCGTCGTCGAGAGGGAGTAGATCGAATCGGGCTCCAGCGTCAGCGTGAACGCATCCTTCTCCGGTGACACCGCGGCCAGCTTCACGAACTGCTCCTTCGCGTCGCTGCGCCACACGCAGAGCCGGCGCGCGGCCAACCCGCCCGCGAGTTCGAACCGAACCTGCTGCGGGGCTTTGGCGCCCTTGGTTTCGATGATGATGCTGTAGTCGCCGCCGGGCGATTTCAGCGTGACGAAGCTTCCGCCGCCGCGCAGCTCGGAGCAGCCGCCCTTCAGGTATTCCCACCCCACTTTCGTGAACTGACCGTAGTGCGCGTAACCCCAGAGCGCCTCGCGGATCTGGTAATGGCCGCTCCAGGGCGAACGCGCCAGCACCATGGCGGGGTCCTCGGAATACGGCTCCAGCGGATACACGCCCGCGATGTCGTACCAGAGGACGATCTTCGTCGCGCCGCTCTGGAGGAAGTTCTGGTTGAAGCACTGGACAATGCTGAGCGCGCAATCGAAGCCCTTCTTGTACACATGGTCCTCGGTGTTCCAGATGGGCTTCCCCCACTTCTCCGCCAGGGCCTGCACCTCGGGGGAGACCCGACCGTCGGCCTTGTCGTACATCACGTGAGCACTGAGGATGTCGATCGCGTCGCGCGCCTTTTCGTCGGCCTGCAGCTCCTTCACGAAGTCGAATTTGTTCGCTGGCCAGTTGTCGAAAGCGTGCAGCTTCACGGCTTGAAACCCGTTCGCGTTCAGGGTCGCCCGCAGCGTCTTCGCGAATTCCAGGCTGACGCCCTTCTCGTTCCGGCATCCGATCGCGTCGAGCTGGAGGCCGTACACGTCGCGCAGGCCGCGCAGCCATGTGACGTAGTAATCGGCCGTGTCCTGCGACCAGAACCTGCCGTCACCAACCCACCCGGGCGCGCTCCACGCGGTGCCGTCGAGGGTGAGCTCAGGGTTGCGTTTCTTCGCCTCGCCGAGAACCCACCAGGTGTAGCCACGCCGGTAATTGAGGTCGTCGCGCGTGTGCCTGTGACTCGGCATCGAGCCCTGCGTGGAGTTGCCGTCACCGGGAATCTCCACGAGGAGCGCGCTCACCGACGCGCCGAACATCGGCTTGTAAACCAGGTCGAGGATTTCGCTGCGCTGCGGTTCGGGATAGTCCTTGAGCAGGACGGCCGTCGCTCCGCCGCCGTTCACGACGCCGATCCCGTCGAAGCGCTTTCCGCCGGCCTGACCGTCAAGCCGGACGACCTGCTCGGTGGTGGCGACCTGTTTGCCAACGGGTTCCCCGGCCGTGCCGGCGAAGAGGCAGACGGCAGGAGCCAGGAGTGCGGCGCAGAGGAGGCGGGGGACGGACGATGCGGATTTCATGGTCGGCGGTGGGAAAAATGGGATCGAGGAGGGGTCCGGTCGTTCCGGACGGAGGTGAGGAGCCGGGAAAACGGTAGCAGGACTTCTCCGCGATGCTCAACCGGAACAAACCCCGGCCTCACCGAGGCCGGCTACATCAAACATCGAGCCGCTGCGCCGTCTCAGAATCCCCGCGGGTCGCGGCGGCCGTGCCTGGCGTGGTTGTCCTGCGTGAGGTTCGTGGGCTTGCGATACCCTTGAGGACGCGGCGGAACCGCAGGCACGCACGGCGTTTGGCAACACCTCGTTGATGACCACCCACACCACCGCGCCTTGCGAATACGCGTGCGAACCCACCACGCCCATCATCGCGACCAGCACCGGCCAGCCGGTGAGGTGGATCTTGAACGCCCACGCGGCCAAGACGTGCGACGCGATGAAAGTCACCGAGCCAGCCAGCAACAGCGGCTTACGGCCCAGCCGGTCGATAAGAAACATAGCCACCACGGTCATTACCAGGTTCACCACGCCGATCGTCACCGACTGCATTAGCGCGCCCGTGCCGGTTGCGCCGGCCATCTTGAAGATGTCGCCGCTGTAGTAGAGCACGGCGTTGATGCCGTCGAACTGGTTGAACGCGGCGATCATTATGGCCAAACTCAGTGGTTTCAGGTGTTCGCGGTGCAGCAGTGAGCCCGAGGTTCGCTGCGCGTCCTCCTCCAGGGAGGCGGCAATTTCCGCAACTTTGGCGGCGGGTTCGAGATGCCCCAGGCGCGCCAGAACGGATCCCGCCTTATGGCGAGGCCGTGTGGTCCGTGCAGAAGTGCACCATTGATCAGTACGGCGGTGCCGACTCCCGTTCCGAGGTCATCATCACCGCATTGGCAACACCACGAGCAGCACCATATCGCCACTCGCCAATGAGTGCCGCCTTGGCATCATTGCAGACCACCAACGGCAACCTCATCTGTTCCTCTGCCCAGCCGTGCAGGTCAAGGTCGCGGGCATCGTCAAACTTGCCAGCGGGAGTTATCCAGACCTGCCCGGACCGCGGATCGACAATACCCGGAAAGGACAGACCGGCGCCAGTGATTGTCGAAGCGGAAAGACCCAGCGATGTCGCCTGGTCGAGCCAGATATTACGGATGCGTTTGAGCGCGGGCCTGAGACCTTCCGTGGCGAAAGCCGGAATCTCCGAGCGCGCGAGGATCTCCGAGCCGCGCATCAAGCCAACCTTGATGGCCGTGCCTCCGATGTCAGCGGCGGCAATCACTTTCATGTCAGAGCGCCAATTTTCCAGCACCGCTGCGTCATGGGCTCACTTCCTGAAGCTGGGCGTTCAAAACGATCGGCAATCCCGGTTTTGTGTTCAGGACGAGGTCATTGCTGCCATTCCGGACCTTCAGCGGACCTCCATTGCGCGAAACGAGGCGGACCATGGAGATTTTGTGGTTCTTCCATTCGAGATCCACCGTCACCGCGCCCCGCGCACATAAGCCGGTGACGCTGCCTTCAGACCATGCAGGGGGCAAAGCAGGCCACAGATCGACTTCGCCCGCGTGGGACTGCAGCAACATCTCGGCAATCCCCGCACAGCCTCCGAAATTGCCGTCGATCTGGAAGGGAGGGCATGTGTCGAGGAGGTTAGGCAGCGTGGACTGACTGATGAGGTTCGTGAGCATGCGGTCGGCGTGGGCTCCGTCCTCGAGTCGTGCCTGAAAATTGATTTTCCAAGCCATGCTCCAGCCGGTGCCACCGTCTCCGCGCATGGCCAGCGTCTGCCGGGCCGCCGCGGCAAGTCTGGGAGTGCCACGCGGGGTGATCTCGTCGCCGGGATGCAGCCCGTAAAGATGGGAAACGTGGCGGTGTTCTGGCTCGGTTTCCTTGAATTCT
>JAJYAR010000483.1 GCA_021779435.1 bacterium | reverse complement strand
CGCATCTTCCGCCTTGATCGCGGCTGATTCGTGATCGAAGCGTGGCAGGCGTGCCACGGTTCTGCTTGCGACGCAGGCGGGTTTGCTCCAAGGTCCATGATTGTCCGGTGGCGTGCCGGGATGGCTGCCAAGCAGCCGGTCCGCGCCGGATTTCGCGCCGCATTGCCGCGCTTCGGCCGCCCGAACGGCCGTGACCCTGCTCTTGCCAGCCGGGACAGCGACAGTGTTGCGCGGCCGAAGGAGCCGCTATGCGCGCCCAGCGCGGCCGGCCGACCCGGATTGGTCGTGCCCAGGCCGTCTGGCGCGGCCCGCCCCGCCGCCCGGCGAGCGGAGGAATATTGAGACGAGGGCGGCGCCTTCCCGCGGAAGGCGCCTTCGCCCGCAGACACAGGGTTCGATGACCGACGCCGCAACTGGGCTTGCCCGCGACACTCACCCAATCCGCGGCCGTGTGGCCCGGATGGCGTGCGGCGTCGCGGCGCCCGGGGCCGTGCCGGCCGCGCCGATGCTCTTGCCGCGTTTGCGAGCGAATCACCCCTCGACCCCATGCCCATCATGCCGCCCCTGTCGCGCGATCGCGCGCGGGCAGGCGGCGCATCGGAGTTCGAGGCTGAATGACCAAGCGCATGTTGATCGACGCCACGCACGCGGAAGAAACCCGCGTGGTGGTGCTGGACGGTAACCGCCTAGAGGATTTCGACGTCGAGACATCGACGAAACGGCAACTCAAGGGCAACATCTACCTCGCGAAAATCGTCCGCGTCGAACCGAGCCTCCAGGCCGCGTTCGTCGAATATGGCGGCGGCCGCCACGGCTTCCTCGCGTTCGGCGAAATCCACCCCGACTATTACCAGATCCCGGTCGCCGACCGGCAGCGGCTGCTGGCCCTGCAGGCCGAGGAAGCCCGCGCCGAGGCGGAAGCCGAGGACGAGGACGCCGCCGCCGAAGCCGCCGGCCGCCAGCCGGTGCATCGCCGCGAGCAACCCCCGGCCGAGCGGGAAACTCACGCGGCCGCGTGGGAGGAATCCGCCGAGCCGGCCGCCGTGACCGAAGACGCGCCCACGGAAGCACCGGCCCCGACCGCCGAAGCGGCTGCGATCCCCGAGCCCGCGCCGGACGCGGCCGACGCGCCAGACGCCGACTCGCCGCGCCCCGCCGAGCCCGATGCCGACCCCGACGCCGAGCCAGGGGACCCGCACCGCCCGGCCCAGGCGGCGATGATCCCGCGCGCCGAGAAATTCGGTTCCGCCGACATCGAAGGCACCACCGAGGCCATCCCCCCCGCCGCCTTCGACGAGGCCTTCGCCTCAGACACCGAGGAAGTCCCGAACGATCAGCCGCCGCCGGAGACCATCGGCGGCGAGCCGGAACAGGCCGACGCCGCCGAGGAAGCGCGCGCGCGCCGCACCTCGCGCTTCCTGCGCAACTACCGCATCCAGGAAGTCATCAAGCGCCGCCAGATCCTGCTGGTCCAGGTGGTCAAGGAGGAGCGCGGCACCAAGGGCGCGGCGCTGACCACCTACATCTCGCTCGCCGGGCGCTACTGCGTGCTGATGCCCAATTCGCCCCGTGGCGGCGGCATCTCGCGGAAAATCACCTCGGCGGCGGACCGTCGCCGGCTGAAGGAGATCACCGCGGAGCTGGAAATCCCGCAGGGCATGGGCCTGATCGTCCGCACCGCCGGCGCCAACCGCCCGAAGCCGGAGATCAAGCGCGACTGCGAATACCTGATGCGGCTGTGGGACGACATCCGCGAGCATACGCTGCGCTCCGTCGCCCCCGCGCTGATCTACGAGGAAGCCTCGCTCATCAAGCGCGCCATCCGCGACGTGTATTCGCGCGACGTGGACGAGGTGATCGTCGATGGCGAGGAAGGCTGGAAAGCGGCGCACGACTTCATGCGCATGCTGATGCCGGGCCACGCCAAGAAGGTGCAGCTCTGGCGCGGCAACGGCGGTGGCCCGAACCAGCCGCTGTTCGCCAAGCATCAGGTGGAGGCCCAGCTCGACGCGATGCTGGCGCCGACGGTGCAGCTCAAGTCCGGCGGCTATCTGGTCATCAACCAGACCGAGGCGCTGGTCGCCATCGACGTGAACTCCGGCCGCTCCACCCGTGAGCGCGGCATCGAGGAAACCGCGCTGCGCACCAATCTGGAGGCCGCCGACGAGGTGGCGCGCCAGTTGCGGCTGCGCGACCTCGCGGGGCTGATCGTGATCGACTTCATCGACATGGAGGCGAAGAAACACAACGCCGCCGTCGAGCGCCGGCTGAAGGACGCGCTGAAGATCGACCGCGCGCGCATCCAGGTCGGCCACATCAGCCATTTCGGCCTGATGGAAATGAGCCGCCAGCGGCTGCGCCCGTCGCTGGCCGAGACCAGCTTCGTCGCGTGCCCGCATTGCGGGGGGCTCGGCCATGTCCGCTCCACCGAAAGCAGCGCCATCCACGTGCTGCGCGCCATCGAGGAGGAGGGCGCCAAGGGCCGCGCCGCCCTCGTCATGGTGCATGTCGCAAGCTCGATCGCGCTGTACCTGCTCAACAACAAGCGCGAGCGGCTGGCCGAGATCGAGGCGCGGCACGCGATGCGGGTGCATTTCACCCCGGACGACACGCTGCTGCCACCGCAGGTCCGTATCGACCGCCTGAAGCCGCAGGTGCCGGAGAACGAGCGCGTGGGCTTTGCCGCCCCGGTGCTGCCGGCCGCCCCAGCGCTGGCCGCCCCGGACGACGATTTCGTCGAGGAGGCGGACGACCTGACCGAGGCCGACATGGCCCCCACCGCCGCGGCAG
>JAJYAR010000482.1 GCA_021779435.1 bacterium | reverse complement strand
TTCAGCACGCGGACAAGATTCGCCACATCGGGCCGAAGCAGCGGCTCGCCGCCCGTCAGCCGGACCTTCTGCACGCCGAGCGCCTGGAACGCGCGCACGATATGCGTGAACTCCGTGACGTTCATGAGCTCGGGATTGCGCAGGAAGGCATGACCCGGCCCGAAGACATCCGCGGGCATGCAGTAGGGGCAGCGGAAGTTGCAGCGATCGGTGATCGAGATGCGCAAATCGCGAAGCGGGCGATTGAATTGATCGGAAGGTTGACCCATGGTGGACCACGAGCGCCGCGGCCCACCGGAGAAGAATCCGCTTTCGTCACGGCGTAAAGTCGCACCTTCCGATTCCCCATGATCACCCCCGCCGAGGCCGAAAGAATCATCCTCGAGAGCGTCGTTCCGTTCCATCGCGAGGATTGCCCGATAGCCGACGCGCATGGGCGCGTGCTGCGCGAGGATATCCGGGCCGATCGCGACCTGCCGCCCTATGACCGCGTTACGATGGACGGCTTCGCGCTCCGTGCCGGGAGTCTCGGCTCCGGCGTGCGGCGTTTCCGGGTCGAGGGTATCCAGGCGGCGGGTATGCGGGCGTTCCGCCTGGGCTCCGCTCCGGACGCGTGCATCGAGGTGATGACCGGCGCGGTGCTTCCGCAGGGCGCCGACTGTGTGGTCCCATACGAGGATGCCACGCGCGAAGGTGATGCCATCACCGTGGGCGTCACCGGCCGGTTGAGCGCAGGCAACGCGGTTCATCGACGTGGCTGCGATCTCGCGGCAAACAAGGTGGTCGTCCGCGCCGGGACCCGGTTGACCGGCCGTGAAATCGCCGTCGCGGCCGCATGCGGTCACCGCAACCTCACCGTCACCCAGCTCCCGCGCATCGCCGTCGTGGCGACGGGGGATGAGCTGGTCGAACTCGACATGCCGGTGGCCGCCCATCAGGTGCGGCGAAGCAACGATTACGCGTTGCGCGCGGCCCTCGCCGGGGCGGGATTCCCGAATGTGGCCAGGTTCCATCTGCGTGACGTCCCCCACGAGATCGAACACCTTCTCTGGCACATCATCGCCGAGTACGATGCCGTCATCATCGTGGGAGGCGTGTCGAAGGGGAAGTTTGACTTCGTTCCGGGCGAGTTGAAGAGGCAGGCCGTGAAGGAGCGGTTTCACGGAGTCGCGCAACGACCTGGAAAACCGATGTGGTTCGGAATCAGCCCGCGGCGCACGCTGGTGTTCGCACTGCCGGGGAATCCGGTTTCCTGCTACACCTGCCTTCACCGTTACGTGCTGCCCGCCCTTGCGAAGGCGAGCGGACTTGCGCCCGCGCCGCGGCGTCTGGCGGCTCTTGCGGCGCCCGTCCTGTTCAAGCCGGACCTCACGTACTTCGTTCCTGTGAAGCTTGCGAGCGGCAGCCACGCCGAGCTGCTGGCGACTCCCTGCGAGACGAACACGTCCGGGGACTTTGCCGGTTTGCTGGAGACGGAAGGCTTCATGGAGCTGCCAGCCGGCGCCGGGGAGTTTCCCGCCGGCACCGTTGCCCCCTTCTGGTCCTGGTAGCGCGCCCGCTGGCGCGCTGTTCAAGGGTTAAGGGGTTAAGGTTCAATGTTCAACGGGGCCCATCTCCGATCGATGTTGAAGCGCGTTATCGTGACTGGGTAGGGCCGGACCGCTGGGCCGGCCGTGTATCGGCGGAAAGGAGAGTAGCACGAAGGGACCGCGAACCGTTGAACCACAGATGAACTCAGATGGACACGGATCCGGACCAAGGCATGGTAACCGCCGAGGACGCGAATGAGCGCGAAGGCGTGTGGTCGTCCCGGACCTTCGCGTCTGTTCGCGCCCTTCGCGGTTCACCAGGATCTCGGTAGGGCCGGACCGCTGGGCCGGCCGTCTGCGGCGGAAAGGAGAGTAGCACGTTGGTGTTTCACAGATCGGAGTTGAGACAACCCCGTACCACACCGAAACTGCCGCCATGTTCACCCACCTCGACGCACAGGACCGGCCCACCATGGTCAACGTCGGAGACAAGCCCGTGACGCACCGGACGGCGCATGCGGTCGCAGTGGTCTCGTTGCCAGAGCCGCTTTCGGCCCTGCTTCGCGACGGCGAGATCCAGACGAAGAAAGGCCCGATTTTCCAGACCGCGGCGCTGGCGGGCGTCATGGGTGCGAAGAAGACGAGCGATCTCATCCCGTTGTGCCATCCGCTGCCGCTCGACGACTGCAAGATCGAGATCATTCCCGACGCCGCTGGTCGCGAGGTGACGATTCACTGTCGAGTGCAGACGCACGCCAGGACGGGAGTCGAAATGGAGGCGCTCACCGGTGCGACGGTCGCGGCGCTGACGCTCTACGACATGGCGAAGGCGGTTTCGCACCAGATTGAAATCCGGCAGGTCCGTCTCCTCGAGAAGACCGGCGGCAAGAGCGATTACCAGGCGGCGGATCCGCAATCGTAGCCTGCTGGCGCACTCGCCACCCCATGCGCACCATTCACGTCCAGTACTTCGCCATCCTGCGCGAGCAACGCGGGCTGAATGAGGAGTCGCTGACGACAGCCGCAGCGACTCCTGCGGCACTGTTTGAGGAACTGAGGGAGCGTCATGCGATGCCGGCGCAGAAAGGGGCGGTCGCCGCCACAGCCGTACATGAGGTCCGGATCCATTTCGCCGCGCAGCTTGAGGCGCGCCTTGACGATGAGGCGCGGGAGCCAGGCGATGCCATCCACGGCGGCGGCCTTGGCGGGGAGGGTGCTCATCGGGATCACCCGGCCGGTCGGCTGGCCGTGCATGACTTCCAGGA